>JBAXJZ010000131.1:0-9217 GCA_037137595.1 Burkholderiales bacterium
CTCATCGCGCGTCTGGTGGGCGAAGGTCTCGACGAGTACCGCCTCGCTCTCGTCCTCGGGCAGGTCCGCGAGTCGCGTGGTGAAGTGCTCGTTGACGAAGAGCGCCCGCGAACCCGACTCCGGATGCGTGCGAACGGCCGGATGCCAGACCGGCGGCACCTCGGCGACCTGCTCGGGCGTGAGCGCGGGCCGCCAGGGGCTGATCGCACGAAGCGCCTCGTACTCCTTCAGGTAGCTGTGTTCGGCCGTGCGCCGCTCGAGCAGCGCGCGCAGCGAGCGCGCGGCTTCGCGCCACGCGGCGTGCTGGTCGGCGAACAGCGTGTCCCCCCCCACCTGCGGCAGCTGCCGCGCCAGCAGCAGCGAGCCCAGGCTCGGTCGTGCCTTGTAGGACAGGTCGGAGTGCCAGAACGCGCCCGCGTCGCCCAGCCCGATCGGGCGTCCGTCGCGGCGCACGTTCGAGACCACCAGCACCTCGGGGTGACCCGACAGCGCGAAATCGCGGAGCACGTGCCGCTGCAGCCGCCCCCACAGGGCGCTGAAGGCGACCTGGTCGGCCGGGTCGAGGTGTCCCTGGTCGCGGAACACCAGGACGTGGAAGGTGCGCAGCGCGGCGCGCAGCTGCTCGAGGCGGTCGACCTCGACAGGGCGGGCGAGGTCGAGGCCGACCACCTCCGCGCCGAGCGGCGCCTCGAACGGACGGATCGCGAACCGGCTGGCGGTGGTTCGGCGGATCGGATGGGTGGACAGGCTCATCGGGATCGGAATCGGCGAGGGTGGCGAAGGGTGCCGAGCGCGGAGCGACCGGACAACCGAGAAAACCTGCTGAGCTCTTCTCGGGCCGCTACGACCACGTGTCCCAGTAGGGTCCGCCGTCGCCCGGACGCGAGTCCTCGAGCCTCAGGGCCCAGGCACCGGCGCCCAGCAACGCCGACGCGAGGGCCACGGCGGCGGCGAGCCCCGCGGACGGTGACGCCGACAGGAGCCCGGCGACACCCAGGTCGACGAAGGCGAGTGCGGCGCACGGCCTCACCCAGCTGCCCGAGGCGAGCAGCACTGCACCGATGAGCTCGACGAGCGCGAGGTGGAACACCAGCCAGTCGGCCAGGTCGAGGCGTTCGGCCGCCGTCCCCGCATCGAGCGACGTGTAGGCGGCGAGCCGCCCGATCGCGATCACCGCGAGCTGAGCGGCGAGGGCGGCGCGCAGCACCAGCGCGGCGGACGCGACCGGGCCGCGAGCGGCCTCGTCGGTATCACCCGACGACGGCGGCCGAGACCGCGACGAGGGCGAGCGGCGAGGCGGAGGTGAGGGTGTCATGGTGGTGCCCGGCGGACGCCGCGCGGCGGATCGCAGGAAAAGGCGCCTCCGGGCCATGGGCCCGGAGGCGAATGTCCCACCCTTCCGCGGGCCTGGAGACCGCCTCCACGTTGAGGGACACGGTACGCCCGCACAAGCGAGAAAATCGGCGAAGCATCGCAGCAGGGCTGCGGTCGCGTCACCCGTCCCGATGCATCGCGCAACGCCGCGCGGCGCTGCGGCCCCGCGGCGCGATGCGATGCTCAGCAGGTTTTCTCGCTTCGGCGTCCGCCCGGCCCGGACTTAGCCTTCGGGCTCCCTGTCGCAGGAGCCCCGAATGAGTCGATCGAACGCCGACGCGTCGTCCCACCTGCGGGACGTGCCGAGCGCGATCCCGTCCACGCTGTTCGTCGCCGGTAGCCCGTCGGCGAGCTCGCGCTCGTCGGCGATCGCGGCGCACTTGCGGGCGCGGCTGGTGCATTCGGGGTGGCGGGCCGACACGCTGAGCCTGCGCGACCTGCCGGCGCAGGCGCTGCTGCACGCCGATCCGACCGAGCCGCGCATCGCCGCGGCGCTCGATCGCGTCGACGACGCGGCCGCGCTCGTCATCGTCACCCCGGTCTACAAGGCCTCGTTCAGCGGCCTGCTGAAGACCTTCGTCGACCTGCTGCCGCAGCACGCGCTCGCCGGCAAGACCGTTCTGCCGGTCGCGACCGGCGGCAGCCTCGCCCACGCGCTGGTGCTGGACTACGCGCTGCGTCCGGTGCTCGCCGCGGCCGGCGCCACACACGTCCTGCCCGGCGTGTTCGTCGCCGACGCGCAGTTGCAGGGCGACCCGCTGAGCGGCCTGCGCATCGCGCCCGAGCTCGAGTCGCGGTTCGACGCATCCGTCGACGCGCTCGTCGCGTCGCTCGTGCAGGCCTCGATCCGCGAGCGGGGTCGCCGGTTCGTCGACGCCGACACCGAGCTCGCACGCCGCGCCTGCAGCGGCTGATCCCTTCCCACGCGGTCCGCGGCCCACGCGGCTGCCCCCGCCCACCCGGACTTAGGAGTGACTCCGATGACCTCGACCTCGTCTCCCCGCCGCCGCCTGATCGGCCAGGCCACCGCGCTCGCCGCCGCCTCGATCGCGGCGCCCGCGCTCGCCGCCTACGACCCGAAGCTCTTCCGGATCGGTTTCCAGAAGTCCGCGAGCCTGCTCACGCTGCTGAAGGCGCAGGGCACGCTCGAGAAGCGTTTCGCCGCGCAGGGCATCGACGTGCGCTGGATCGAGTTCCCCGCCGGCCCGCAGCTGCTCGAAGGGCTGAACGTCGGCTCGATCGACTTCGGCTACGTGGGCGAGGCGCCGCCGATCTTCGCGCAGGCTGCCGGCGCGAGCTTCGTCTACGTCGGCTACGAGCGCCCGGCGCCCGCGGCCGAGGCGGTGCTGGTGCCGAAGGACTCGCCGATCCGCACGGTCGCCGAGCTGCGCGGCCGGCGCGTCGCGCTCAACAAGGGCTCGAACGTGCATTACCTGCTGGTGAAGCTGCTCGAGCGCGAGGGCCTGAAGTACACCGACGTGCAGACGGTCTTCCTGCCGCCCGCCGACGCGCGGGCCGCGTTCGAGCGCGGCAGCGTCGACGCCTGGGTGATCTGGGATCCGTTCCAGGCCGCCGCCGAGCGCCAGATCGGCGCTCGCCTGCTCGCCGACGGCAAGGGCGTGGTGTCCAACCACGCGTTCTTCCTCGCCGAGAAGGAATACGCGACCCGGCGACCCGAGGTGATCGCCGCGGTGCTGGATGCCGCGAGGGCGCAGGGGTCGTGGATCGTGCAGAACGTCGCCGAGGCGGCGCGGCAGGTCGCGCCGGTCCAGAGCCTGCCCGTGGAGGTCGTCGAGCAGAGCCTGCGCCGCTACAGCCACGACGTGCGGCCGATCGACGACGCGGTGCTCGTCGAGCAGCAGAAGATCGCCGACACCTTCTTCGACCTGAAGCTGATCCCGAAGCCGATCCGGGTCATCGAGGCCCGGCTCCTGGCGTCGCGCTGACCCGGGGACACGACGTGAAACTGCTCTGGTTCCTGCCCACCCACGGCGACAGCCGCTACCTCGGAACCTCCGAGGGCGCCCGCGCGGTGAGCCTCGACTACCTGTCCCAGGTCGCCCGCGCGGCGGATCGTCTGGGCTTCCACGGCGTGCTGACGCCGACCGGCCGCTCCTGCGAGGACCCGTGGGTCACGACGGCGAGCCTGATCGCCGAGACGCGGCGGCTGCGCTTCCTCGTCGCGCTGCGGCCGGGCCTGATGCAGCCGGCGCTGGCCGCCCGGATGGCGGCGACCTTCGATCGCCTCTCGGGCGGCCGACTGCTGGTGAACCTCGTGACCGGTGGCGATCCGACCGAGCTCGCCGGCGACGGCGTGTTCCTGCCGCACGACGCACGCTACGCGCAGGCCGGCGAGTTCCTGCGCGTCTGGCGCGAGGTGCTCGCGCGCAGCCACGACGGCGAGGCCTACGACCTCGACGGCGAGCACCTCAGGGTGAGCGGCGCGAAGCTGCTGTTCCCGCCGGTGCAGCGCCCCCATCCGCCGATCTGGTTCGGCGGCTCGTCCGACGCGGCGCACGCGCTGGCGGCCGAGCAGTCCGAGGTCTACCTGAGCTGGGGCGAGCCGCCCGACGAGGTGGGCCGCAAGTTCGCCGACGTGCGCGCCCGCGCCGAGCGCCTCGGGCGCCGCGTGACGCTCGGCGTACGACTGCACGTGATCGTCCGCGACACCGCCGACGAGGCCTGGCGGGCCGCCGAGTCGCTGATCTCGCGACTCGACGACGCCACCGTGTCCCGCGCGCAGGCGGCGTTCGCGCGGATGGATTCCGAAGGGCAGCGTCGGATGGCCGCGCTGCACGCGGCCGGCCGGGGGCGGCGCCGCGAGGACCTCGAGATCCACCCGAACCTCTGGGCGGGCGTGGGCCTGGTGCGCGGCGGGGCGGGGACGGCGGCGGTCGGCGATCCCAAGCAGGTCGCCGCGCTGCTCGACGAGTACCGGGCGGTCGGCGCGGACACCTTCATCCTCTCCGGCTATCCCCACCTCGAGGAGGCCTACCGCGTCGCCGAGCTGCTGTTCCCCCGGCTCGAGCTCGATCGCGACGACGCGCCCGCGGAGGGCGCGGCCGCCGGGCCGGTGCTCTCCGGCCCGTTCGGCGAGGTGGTCGGCGGTCACTACGCGCCGAAGGCTGCCCATGGCTGAGGCCGCGGCGATCGAGTTCGAGGGCGACGCGGCCGATCATCGGACCGGCGGCCGTCGGCTGCTCGCGCGGCTGGCCCCGTGGGCGGTGCCGGTCGCGCTGCTCGTCGTCTGGCAGCTGTCGGCGGCCCTCGGCTGGCTGTCGAGTCGCGTGCTGCCGGCACCGCTCGACGTCGCCGCGGCCGCCTGGCGACTCGCCGCGAGCGGCGAGCTCTGGACCCACGTCGCGGTCAGCGCCTCGCGGGCGCTCGTCGGGTTCGCGATCGGCGGCGGCATCGGGCTCGCGCTCGGCCTGCTGAACGGCGTGTCCCGGCACGCCGAGACCGCGCTCGACACCTCGCTCCAGATGCTGCGCAACGTGCCGCCGCTGGCGACCATCCCGCTGGTGATCCTGTGGTTCGGGATCGACGAGGGGGCGAAGCTGTTCCTCGTCGCGCTGGGCACCTTCTTCCCGGTCTACCTGAACACCTTCCACGGGATCCGGTCGGTCGATCCGGGGCTCGTCGAGATGGCGCGCAGCTACGGGCTGCGCGGCGTCGGGCTCTGGCGCGAGGTGATCCTGCCCGGCGCGCTGCCGTCGATCCTGGTCGGCGTGCGCTTCTCGCTCGGGCTGATGTGGGTGCTGCTGATCGTCGCCGAGACGATCTCGGCCAACGCGGGCATCGGCTACATGACGATGAACGCCCGCGAATTCCTGCAGACCGACGTGGTGCTGCTGGGGATCCTGCTCTACGCGGCGCTGGGCAAGCTCGCCGACGTGCTGGCCCGCGGGCTCGAGCGCTGGTGGCTGCGCTGGCATCCGGCGCACGCGGCGACGGCCTGAAGACGGAGACGGACGATGGACGACACGATCGACGCCGCGGCGCGGCCCCTGGCGTTGCGCGAGCTGCGCCGCCCGGCCGGGTCCCGCCCGATGAGCGTCGCGGATGCGCCGGCCCGGAGCGGCGCGCGGCTGGTGCTCGACGGCGTCGGGCGCTCGTTCGGCGAACGGCGTGTGCTCGACCGGGTGGACCTCGAGATCGAGCCGGGGTCGTTCGTCGCGATCGTCGGCCGCAGCGGCTGCGGCAAGAGCACGCTGCTGCGGCTCGCGGCGGGCCTCGACCGCCCGCGCGAAGGCACGCTGTCGCTCGACGGCACCCGCCTCGACGCGCGGACCGACGCGGTCCGCATCATGTTCCAGGATCCGAGGCTGCTGCCCTGGCGGCGCGTGCTCGACAACGTGGCCATCGGGCTCGATGGCGTCGACCGCCTCGACCGGGCCCGCGCGGCGCTCGACGCGGTCGGCCTCGGCGAGCGCGCCGGCGACTGGCCGGCGGTGCTGTCCGGCGGACAGCGGCAGCGGGTGGCGCTGGCCCGTGCGCTGGTCCATTCGCCCCGGCTGCTGCTGCTCGACGAGCCGCTGGGCGCGCTGGACGCGTTGACGCGGCTCGAGATGCACCGTCTCATCGAGCGGCTCTGGCAGCAGGCCGGCTTCACCGCGCTGCTGGTCACCCACGACGTCGCCGAGGCCATCGCGCTCGCCGACCGCGTGCTGCTCGTGGAGGACGGAGGCATCGCGCTCGACCTGGCGGTCGGACTGCCCCGTCCCCGGGCCGCCGGCGATCCGGCCGTGGCGGCCCGCACGCAGCAGCTGCTCGATCGGCTGGTGGCGGGTCGCTGACGCGGCCCGTCGCCGCCCGTCGCCCGGCGGTTCCCCGACGCGGGACGGCGCCCCAACGCAGGCCTGGTGACATCGATCGCAGATTTCGTCGCTTGGCCGGGATCGACCCGGCCGTCATCCTCGTCTCCCATGGACATCTCCGACCTCGATCCGCTGCGCCACCGCGTGGCGCTCGCCGCGCGACCCGACCTCGGCCTCGACGTGTCGCTCGACGACGCCGGGCGCGTCGTCGGGCGCTTCCTGCAGACCCGGCTCGCCAGCGTGTTCGATCCGGTCTTCGAGTTGGCCGGCGGCACGGTGCGCGGCGCGCGCGCCGAGGTCCGCACCGCCGGTTCGCGGGGCCCGGGCCTGGCGCCCTGGGAGGTGTTCGCGGCGGCGGCCGGTCCGGCCGAGCTTGTGCGCCTCGACCGGCTGGCCCGCACCGTCCACGCGCTCGCGTTCCAGGCGATCGCGCGGCCCGGCCAGTCGCTGCACCTGTCGGTGCACCCGAGGCTGCTCGACGCGGTGCCGGAGCACCACGGCCGCGTCTACCGCGGCCTGCTCGACTCGCTCGGTCTCGACGACCTGCGCGTCGTCATCGAGCTGCCGGCGATCGCGCCCGGCGACGAGGCGCGGATCGCGCCGGTCGCGGCGAGCTACCGCCGGCACGGGTTCGGCGTGGCGTTCCGGCCGGTCAGCCGGCGGCAGCTCGACGCGCTGCTCGAGCACTGCCTGCTCGACGCGCTGCGGATCGACGCGGATCGGCTCGTGCGCTTCGGCGCGATCGACTCGACGCTGACCGCCGCGCGGCGCCGGCGCATCGAGATCGTCGTCGAAGGCGTGCGCGGCGCGTTCGACGTGGAACTCGCGCGCGAGGTCGGCGCGACCCACGTCCAGGGGCCGGCGTTCGGTGCGCCGACGCCGGAGCCTGACCTCGACGCGACGCTCGAGTCGCGGATCGGCGTGTCGTCGCTGTCGGATCGGCTGGACGTGCGCCGCTTCCTCTGGCAGGGCCTGGCCTGAGGGGCGGGCACGCGCCGGCGGGAGGCCGGGCGGGTGTTCGGCGCGCGGCGGCGAGGCTGATCAGGCCGGCATCCGCAGCGCCTCGCCGATCGCCGGCGGCCAGGGCATCGCGCCGCGCCGGTCCTCGGCCCGGCGGGCCTCGCGGCGCCAATCGCTGGGCGAGCAGCCGACCCGACGCTTGAACGCCTTCGACAGCGCGAACGCGTCGGCGTAGCCGACGGCGGCCGCCACCGCGTCGAGGGTGTCGTCGGAGGCGGCGAGCCGGCTCATCGCGACGTGGATCCGGGCGCGGGCCACGTATTCCATCGGCGTGTCGCCGGTGGTCCGGCGGAAGCGCTCGGCGAAGGCGGTGCGCGACATCGCGGCGAGGCCGGCCAGGGACTCGAGGCTCCAGTCGCGCGCGGGGTCCGCGTGCACGGCCTCGATCGCGCGGCCCAGCCGCGGGTCCGCGATCGCGTCGATCCAGCTCGGCTCGTGGGCCGGCCGGCCCGCGAGCCAGTGGCGGAACCCCTGGAAGAACAGCACGTCCATCAGCCGCGCGCAGACCGCTTCGGCGCCGGGGCCGCGCTCGGCGAGTTCGGCCGACAGCAGCGACACCAGCGACGCGATCGGCGAATGGGCGCCGACCGCGTCGGCGCGGATCAGGTGGATCGGCGGCAGGCGTCCGAAGAGCGGATGCATCGGCGTCTCCTCGAACCGGTAGGCGCCGCAGACGAGGGTGGCCGAGGGCTGCGGGAACGCACGCGACGCCGGGCGCGGCATGAAGCGCCCGAACGGCACCGCCGGCTCGTCGGGCCCGGAGGCGAGGGCGTGGGTGCCGCCCGGCGCGACCAGCGCCACGTCGCCGCGGCGCAGGCACTGCGGCGCGCGGTCGCCGACGCGCAGCCAGCACTCGCCCTGCACGACGACGTGGAAGCCTGCGCTGCGGTCGCACTCGAACGACAGCCCCCAGCGGCCGTGCAGCGCGTTGCGGGCGAGCAGGCGGCCCTCGAGGTCGGCCGCGCGGGCGAGGTGGGTCAGCAGGTCCATGGGGCGATCGTAGCCGAAGGCATGTCGGACAGGACGAGAATCCGGACGGAAAGACATGAACATCGTGGCTCCCGCCATGGGGTCGAGCCGCTTCCGGATCGAACATGGAGCCCTCCGAACCCGTTCCTCATCGAGGTGCTTGCATGTCCAGGATCATCGCCGTCGCCGGTTCGACCGGCACCGTGGGCCGCCCGCTGGTCGCCCGTCTCGCCGCCGCCGGCGCCACCGTCCGCGCACTGACCCGACGGCCGGACGACCGGCCCGCGCCGGCGGGCGCGCAGTGGGTCGACGCGGCGTCGCCGTCGGCGTTCGACGGCGCGCACGCGGCCTTCCTGCTGTCTCCGCCCGGGCTCGCCGACCAGGAGGCGGTGCTCGCGCCGATGATCGAGTCGGCGCGCGCGGCCGGCGTGCGCAAGGTGGTGCTGATGACCGCGATGGGCGTCGACGCCGACGAGTCGCTGCCGTTCCGTCGCGCCGAGCGGCGGCTCGAGGCCTCGGGCCTCGACTGGGCGGTGCTGCGTCCCAACTGGTTCGACCAGAACTTCGCGTCGTTCTGGCTGCACGACATCGCCGCCACCGGCTCGATCCGCGTGCCGGCGGGCCCGGCGGCGACGTCGTTCGTCGACGCGCGGGACATCGCCGACTGCGCGGCGGTGCTGCTGTCGCGTGACGGCACGGACGGCGCGTTCGTGCTCACCGGGCCGCGTGCGCTCACCTACACGCAGGCCGCGGCGGTGCTGTCGGAGGCGGCCGGCCGGCCGATCGGCTACGTCGACGCGGATCCGGCGGCGTTCGAGGCCGGCCTGAGGGCGGCCGGACTGCCCGCCGACTACGCCGGCCTGCTCGGCGCGCTCTTCGGCGTGGTGCGCGCGGGCCACGCGGCCGGGGTGACCGACGACGTCCGCCGGATCACCTCCCGCGCTCCGCGCAGCCTCGAGACCTACGCGGCCGACCATCGCGCCGTCTGGGCCGCCGCCTGACCCGGAGGACGGCGAGCGCCGGCATGGTGGGCCGCG
>JBAXJZ010000132.1:0-9186 GCA_037137595.1 Burkholderiales bacterium
GCCGACCGCGTCGCCGCGCGGCAGCTCGCGATGCCCGACGTGCAGGCCGTGCGCGTGCGCGTCCACAAGTACACCGCCTTCGAAGACGTCGAGGAAGTCGGCGTCGAGCTCTACCGCAGGAACCCGGCATGACCGCCACCGCCGAGACCCCGCCCCTCACCCGCGCCGCGCAGAAGCTCGAGTTCGAGCGCAACAAGCTGCACAAGCGCCTCTGTCGCCAGGTCGGCCAGGCGATCGGCGACTTCCGGATGATCGAGCCGAACGATCGCGTGATGGTCTGCATGTCGGGCGGCAAGGACAGCTACGCGATGCTCGACCTGCTGCGCACGCTGCGCGAGCGCGCGCCGATCCCCTTCGAGCTGATCGCGGTCAACCTCGACCAGAAGCAGCCCGGCTTCCCCGAGCACGTGCTCCCCGACTACCTGCGCTCGCAGGGCGTGCCCTTCCGCATCGAGGAGCAGGACACCTACTCGATCGTCAAGCGCGTGATCCCCGAGGGCCGGACGATGTGCTCGCTGTGCTCGAGGCTGCGGCGCGGCATCCTCTACCGCGTGGCCGACGAGCTGGGCGCCACCAAGATCGCGCTCGGCCACCACCGCGACGACATCCTTCAGACCTTCTTCCTGAACCTCTTCCACGGCGGCAAGCTCAAGGGCATGCCGCCCAAGCTCGTCTCCGACGACGGCCGCCACGTGGTGATCCGCCCGCTCGCCTACGTGAAGGAGACGGACCTCGAGGCCTACGCCGACTGGCGGGCGTTCCCGATCATCCCCTGCACGCTGTGCGGCTCGCAGGAGAACCTGAAGCGCGCCGAGGCGAGGCGGATGCTGCGCGACTGGGAGAAGCGCTTCCCCGGCCGCGTCGACAACATCTTCTCGTCGCTGTCGCGCATCGTGCCCTCGCACCTGATGGACCGCGACGCGTTCGACTTCGCGACCCTCGCCGCCACCGGCGTGCCCGATGCCGACGGCGACATCGCATTCGACGTCGACCCGGTATTCGAGGCCGCACCGGCGGCGCCCGCGGGCGCCTCGATCGACGTCGGGTCGATCCCGATCCGCCGCCGCACCGACGCCACGACCGACGCCGACGGCGCCTGACGCGCCCACCGCCGCGCGCGCCCCGTCGGCGGGCGCGGCCCTTCCCCGCGAGCCCCGCATGACCGCCCCCACCCCGTCCCCCCGCGCCGCCGCCGTCCTGGCCGAGCTGCGCGCCGCCCTCGACCCCGCCGTCCTCGAGGCCGGTCCGATCGATGCGCGCCACCTGCGCGACTGGAACGTCCCCGCGAAGCCCGGCTGCGCCCCCGTCGCGCTGGTCCGCGCGCGCACCACCGACGACGTCGCGACGGTGCTCCGCATCTGCGACGCCCACCGCCACCCCGTGGTCCCGCAGGCGGGCCTGACCGGCCTCACCGGCGGCGCCACGCCGATGGACGAGTGCGTCGTGCTGTCGCTCGAGCGCATGGCCGCGATCGAGGCGCTGGACGCCGACGGCTCGACGATCACCGTGCAGGCCGGCGTCACGCTGCAGGGCGTGCAGGAGGCCGCCGACGCGGCGGGCTTCCTCTTCCCGCTCGACATCGGGGCGCGCGGCTCGTGCCGCGTGGGCGGCAACGCATCCACCAACGCCGGCGGCAACCGCGTGCTGCGCTACGGGATGATGCGCGACCTCGTGCTCGGCCTGGAGGCGGTGCTGCCCGACGGCACGGTGGTCAGCGCGATGAACACCATGCTGAAGAACAACGCGGGCTACGACCTGAAGCAGCTGTTCCTCGGCAGCGAGGGCACGCTGGGCGTGATCACGCGCCTCGTGCTGCGCCTGTACCCGAAGCCGCGCAGCGTCTCCACCGCGCTGGTCGCGCTGCCCGACTACGACGCGGTGCTGCGGCTGCTGCGGATCGCGCGCGAACGTCTCGGCCCCACGCTCGCCGCCTTCGAGGCGATGTGGCCGGACTTCTACGCGTTCGCCAACGCGCAGCTGCCCGCCGCGCCGCCGCTGCCGCAGGACGGCACGATCCACGTGCTCGTCGAGACGATGGGCACCGACCCCGAGCGCGACGACGCGCTCTTCGAGGCGACCATCGCCGCCGCGCTCGAGAACGGCTGCGCGACCGACGCGGTGATCGCGCAGTCCGAGGCGCAGCGCCGTTCGATCTGGGCGATCCGGGACGCGTCGAGCGAGCTCAAGCGCGCGTTCTCGCCCCACGTGGACTACGACGTCAGCCTGCCCATCGGCCGCATCGGCGCCTTCGTGCCCGAGTGCGTCGCCCGGCTGCGCGCCGCCTGGCCCGATGGCGGCATCGTGAACTTCGGCCACGTCGCCGACAGCAACCTGCACGTGAGCGTGCAGGTCCGCGACGGCGTGTTCACCAAGGAGCAGGCCGACGCGATCCTCTACGGCTGCGTGGCCGAGTGGCAGGGCTCGGTCTCGGCCGAGCATGGCATCGGGCTGCTGAAGAAGGCGTACCTCGGGCACTCGCGCAGCGAGGCCGAGATCGCGCTGATGAAGCGGCTGAAGGCGGCGATGGACCCGAACGGGATCCTGAATCCGGGCAAGGTGTTCTGACGGGCAGTCCAAAATCTCCTTGCAAATTGAACATCTGATGTTCAAAATGCAAGGATGTTCGACCGACTCGCCCGGACCACGCTCGACGCCGCGCTCGCCCGCAGCCCGGCGGTCGCCGTGCTGGGCCCCCGGCAGGTCGGCAAGACGACGCTGGCCCGCGCCGCCGCCGCGGCGCATCCCGGCTCGGTCTACCTGGACCTGGAGACCGCCGCCGACCTGGCACGACTGGCCGACCCGGCGCGTTTCCTCGCGGCACGACGCGACCGCCTGGTCGTGCTCGACGAAGTGCAGAACGCACCCGGGCTCTTCGGCGAGCTGCGGGCCGAGATCGACGCCGACCGACGCAGCGGCCGCTTCCTGATCCTCGGATCGGCCTCGTTCCGTCTGCTGCGCCAGTCGCAGACCCTGGCCGGCCGCCTCGCGGTCGTCGACATGGCGCCGCTGCTGCTGCCCGAGGTCGCCCGGCGCTTCGAGGACATCGAGTGCCTGTGGGTCCGCGGTGGCTTTCCGGGCAGCTACACCGCGACCACCGAAGGCATGTCCTGGCTGTGGCGGCAGGAATTCGTCCGTCACTTCCTGAACGTGGACCTCGGAGCACTCGGCGTCGGCGTCGATCCGCAGAGCATGGGCCGCTTCTGGCGGATGCTGGCCCACCTGCACGGGCAGTTGCTGAACGCGTCGGCGCTGTCCCGATCGCTCGGCGTCTCGGCCCCCACCGTCGGCCGATGGCTGGACCATCTGGTCGACGCGCTGGTGGTCCGCCGACTCGAGCCGTACCACGCGAACCTCGGGAAGCGGCTGGTCAAGGCACCCAAGGTCTACCTGCGCGACAGCGGGCTGCTGCACGCGCTGCTCGGCATCGCGGACGCGGAGGCGCTCGCCGGACACCCCGCAGCCGGCGCCTCGTGGGAGGGCTTCGTGATCGAACAGGTCTGCGCGAGGCTGCCGGCCCATGTCCCCGTCAGCGTCTACCGGACCGCCGCGGGCGCGGAGCTCGACCTCGTCGTCGAGGCAGGCGGGGAGCGGATCGGCATCGAGGCGAAGCTGTCGTCGGCCCCGACGGTGACGAAGGGCTTCTGGCAGGCCTGCGAGGACGTAGGCGTCTCGCGCGCCTACGTCGTCGCGCCGGTCCGCGAGGGCTGGTCTCTCGCGGACTCTGTCGACGTCGTCTCGCCGCTCGATCTGCCCGTCGATGGGTGGGCCGGCGCCTGACCCGGTCGCACGCGCTCAGCCGCGCCCCGCCTCCGGCCACGCCGCCCGCAGCCGCCCCACCAGCGCCCGCGCCGCCTGCGGCAGCGATTCCATGTCGCGCACCACCACGCTGATCAGCGGGTGCGCCCAGGGCTCGTCGAGCGGCACGAAGCGCAGCCGGTAGAGCGGCCCGTGCGTGGGCGCGAGGAACGACGGCCCCACGCCGATCCCCATCCCCGTGCCGATCATCCGGCAGACGCTCTCGAAGCCCATCGCGCGGATCCGCGTGCGCTTGACCGCGCCGGCCTGCGCGGCGGCCGCATCCAGCAGCGTGGAGAGCGCGCTGCCGTAGGTCAGGTCGACCTGGTCGTACTGCAGCGTCTGCGCATAGCGCACCGTCTCGAGCCTCGCGATCGGATGCCCCTCGGGCACCACCGCGCACAGGTCGTAGCGGTGGTAGGGGAAGACCTGCAGCTCGTGCCGGACGATATCGGGCGCCACGCCCACGTCCGCGTGCCCCTCGGCCACCTGCCGGAACACCTCGGGGGTGTCCTGCTCGACGAGATCGAGCTTCACGCCCTCGTGTTCGCGCATGAAGCCCTGCAGCAGCGCGGGCAGCCCGGCGGCGAGCGAGGATGCGCTCGCCCGCACGCGGACGTGGCCGCGCACGCCGGCCCGGTACTCGGACATCTCCACGTCCATCCGTTCGATCGTCCGCAGCAGCAGCCGCGCGTGGTGGGCGAGCGCGTCGCCGGCGGGCGTGGGCCGCACGCCGCGCGGCCCGCGCTCCACCAGCGAGACCGCGTACATCGCCTCGAGCTCCGCCAGCCTGCGGCTGACCGCCGAGGGCACGATGTGCTCGCGGGCGGCGGCGCGGGCGATGCTGCCCTCCTCCACGATCGCGAGGAAGAGCCGGGCGGAGACGGGGTCGATGCGGTGCATGGCGGAGCCCGAGCGCGGCGAGCCATCTCGGTACGAGAGGGGGGAGGTCCCGATCGATCGCTTGCCGGTCGAGCCGGGCCGCGCGACGATCGCTGCCGGAAACGCCTGATCATAGCGCTCGCGAGCCCTCCGGGGCATGAGACGAGCCATCGACGAACGAGATGACGGACCGGCCCGGTGCGGCGCCGAAAGGCCCGCGTCCGGCCGACCTCACGACGCCCGCGCGGCCCTGTCGCGACGGCGTCCCCCTGGGAGACCTGCGATGACCCAAACCCCGTCCGGCACGCCGCGGATGGCCCGCGATCCGTCCGACCGCCGCGTCACGGTGGTCGAGGTCGGCACGCGCGACGGCCTTCAGATCGAGCCCGTGCTCGTGCCCACCGCCCGCAAGATCGAGATCGTCAACGCGATCCTCGACTCCGGCATCCGCGAGATCGAGGTCACCTCGTTCGTCTCGCCCAAGGCCGTGCCGCAGATGGCCGACGCCGCCGAGGTGCTGGCCGGCGTGCGCAAGCGCGCCGACACCTACCTGATGGCGCTGATCCCGAACGTGAAGGCCGCCGACCGCGCGGCCGACACGCCGCTCGACGGCGGCGTGCTGCTGGTCTCGGCCTCCGAGACCCACAACCGCAAGAACCTGAACCGCGAGATCGCGTCCTCGCTGTCCGGCATGGACGCCACCGCCGATCGGCTGCGCGGCGCGGGCAAGGACGTGCTCGGCGCGATCGCGGTGGCCTTCGGCTGCCCGTTCGAGGGCGACGTGCCCGTCGAGCGCGTGGTCTCGATCGCGAAGGCCTACGCCGACCTCGGCGTGGACCACGTCACCCTCGGCGACACCACCGGCATGGCCACGCCGTCGAACGTCCGCGCGCTGCTGCGCGGGCTGAAGGACGCGCTGCCGCAGGTGGAGTTCGTGCTCCACCTGCACAACACCCGCGGCGTGGGCCTGGCCAACGTGCTGGTCGGCCTCGACGAGGGCGTGCGCCGCTTCGACGCCTGCATCGGCGGGCTGGGCGGCTGCCCGTTCGCGCCGGGCGCCACCGGCAACATCTGCACCGAGGACCTCGTCTACCTGCTGCAGGAGAGCGGCTGGGACACCGGCATCGACCTGGAGGCGTCGATCGGCGTCGCGCGGATGATGGAGGACGCGGTCGGCCATCCGCTGGTCGGCCAGGTGATGCGCGCCGGGCCTCGGCTGAAGCTGCACGCGATGGACGCGGTCCGCACGGCGCAGGGATGAGCGCGTCGGAGATGAAGCAGCCCCTCGACGGCATCCGCGTCGTCGACCTCACGCGCATCCTCTCCGGCCCGTTCTGCACGATGCTGCTCGGCGACATGGGCGCCGACGTCGTGAAGATCGAGGACCCGAAGGACGGCGACGCGATCCGGCACATCGGCGCCGGCAAGGAGGGCCTCTCCTGGTACTTCGCGTCGTTCAACCGGAACAAGCGCTCGATCGCGCTCGACCTGCGCTCGGCCGAGGGCCGCGACGCGCTCGCCGCGCTGATCGCGCGCGCCGACGTGCTGGTCGAGAACTACCGGCCGGGCGTGCTCGCCGAGATGGGGTTCGACGCGGCCCGGCTCGACGCGCTGAACCCCCGCCTGGTCGTCGCGAGCATCAACGGCTACGGCTCCGACGGCCCCTACGTCGACCGCCCCGCGTTCGACTTCGTGATCCAGGCGATGAGCGGGTTCATGAGCGTCAACGGCGAGCGCGACGGCCCGGCGCTGCGCAGCGGCCTGCCGATCACCGATCTCGTCGCCGGCCTCTACGCGGCCTTCGGCATCGTCAACGCGCTGCGCGCGCGGGACCTCAACGGCGTCGGCCAGCGGGTCGAGGCGCCGATGATGTTCGGCATCATGAGCATGTTCGCCTACCTCGCGTCGGACCACCTCGCCACCGGCGCGCTGCCCGAGCGCGTGGGCAACGACCACCCGATCGCCTCGCCCTACGGCCTGTTCCGCTGCGCCGACGGCGACATCGCGATCGCGCCCTCCACCGACGCGATCCTGCGCAAGCTGCTCGCCGCGCTCGGCCTCGAGCCCCTGCTCGCCGACCCGCGCTTCGCGACCAACACCGAGCGGATGAAGCACCGCGCCGCGATCAACGCGGAGATCGAGGCGAAGCTCGCCGCCGACCGCTGCGAGGCCTGGGTCGTACGGCTCAACGCCGCCGGCGTGCCCTGCGGCGTCGTGCAGGACGTCGGCCAGGCGCTGTCGGACCCGCAGGTGCTGCACCAGGACATGGTGATGGACGTCCCGCACCCCGGCCACGGCACGGTGCGGATGCTCGGCTTCCCGGTGAAGCTGTCCGGCACGCCGTGCCGCGTGCGTCATCCCGCGCCCGACCACGGCGCGCATACCCGCGAGGTGCTCGCCGAGATCGGCTGGGCGCATCGCGCCGAAGGAACCGCCCGCGAGGAGCGCACCGGATGAGCTTCACCGTTCCCCTGTCCGAGATCGCGTTCGTCGGCGCGGGGCTGCAGCGCGCCGAATGCGTGATGACCACGCGCTCCGGCGACCTGTTCATGCCCGACAAGCGCGGCGGCGTGAGCATCCTGCGCGCCGACGGCCGCCACGAGCTCGTGCTGGCGAAACACGCCCCCGAGGGCTTCCTGCCCAACGGCATCGCGCTGCTGCCCGACCGCAGCTGGCTGATCGCCAACCTCGGCCCCACCGGCGGCATGTACCACCTCGCGCCCGACGGCACGCTCACGCCGCGGCTGCTCGAGGTCGACGGCCGGCCGCTGGAGCCGACGAACTTCGTCGGCATCGACCGCGAAGGCCGCACCTGGGTCACCGTCAGCACGCGCGTCGTGCCGCGCGAGCCCGCGATGAGGAAGGGCTACGCCGACGGCTACATCGTGATGATCGACGCCCGCGGCGCGCGCGTGGTGGCCGAGGGCATCGGCTTCACCAACGAGGCCATCGTCGACCCGACGGGCAGGTGGCTCTACGTCAACGAGACCATCGGACGGCGCACCAGCCGCTTCCCGATCCGCCACGACGGCTCCCTCGGCGAGCGCGAGGTGTTCGCGCAGTACGGCGCCGGCACCTGGCCCGACGGCTTCGCGTTCGACGCCGAGGGCGGCGTCTGGATCGTCAGCGTGGTGAGCAACCGCGTGATCCGCGCGACCCCGGACGGCAAGCAGCAGGTGATCGTCGAGGACGTCGACCGCGACTGGCTCGCGGTCTGCGAGGACGCGTTCCAGAACGGCGGCTACAACCGCACCCACCTCGACTCCGGCGGCCAGCGCGCCCTCGGGAACCTGTCGGGCATCGGCTTCGGCGGCCCTGACCTGCGGACCGTCTACCTCGGCTCCCTGTTCGGTACGCGGCTCGCCACCTTCCGCTCGCCGATCGCGGGCGCCGAGCCGGTGCACTGGAGCTTCTGAACCCGCCGCGCCACGACGCGCCCTTCCCTTCCCGGCGGCCGAAGAAGCCGCCCGTTCCCGAGGAGACACCAGATGAAACGCAGGCAGTTCACCGGCGCCGCGGGCGCCGCCCTCGCCGGGGCCGCGCTCGGCACGGTTCCGGTCGTCGCACGCGCGCAGGCCCGCACGATCAAGATGGCCACCATCGGCGCCACCGGCAGCCCGTGGCACACCGCGCTGCTGAAGTTCAAGGACGTGGTCGACAAGGAGTCGAACGGGAAGTACACGGTGTCGCTGCACCCCGACGGCCAGCTCGGCGACATCTCGCGGCTGCTGTCGCAGATGCAGCTCGGCACCGTCGAATTCTCCTACTTCGGCGCGCCCTCGCTGTCCTTCGTGAAGGGCGGCGAGTTCATGAACGTCGCCTACACGCCGTACCTGTTCAAGTCGGCCGAATGGGCCGAGCGGATCTTCAACAACGACGAGTTCACCGGCTACTACGACAAGGCCGCCGAGGTCTCCGGCGTGCGGATGTTCGGCGCCTGGGGCCAGCGCTCGCCGCGCGCGATCCAGAGCATCAAGGGCCCGATCATGAAGCCCGCCGACGTCAAGGGCCTGAAGCTGCGGGTGCCGGCGATCCCGCTGCTGAAGGCCACCTTCGAGCGGCTCGACGCGCAGGTCACGCCGATGGGCATGCTCGAGATCTACAACGCGCTGTCGCGCGGCGCGATCGACGGCCAGGACAACGGCTTCGACCTGTCGGTGCCGGGCCGCTTCCACGAGGTGGCCAAGCACTGGTCGACCACCGACCATGCGTTCGAGCTGGTGGGCTTCTTCGTCGGCGAGCGCTTCTGGAAGTCGCTGCCCGCCGACGACCGCGCGCTCTTCACCAAGGCCTCGAAGGAGGCCGGCGCGGTCACCACCTCGCTCACCCGCGACTTCGACCGCGACAGCGTCGACACCCTGAAGAAGGCCGGCGTCAACTACGTCGTGCCCGACCGCGACGCGTTCCGCGCGGCCACCGCCGGCATCGAGAAGGAGTTCGAGGGCAAGCTGTGGCCGGCGGGTCTGGTCGACCGCATCCGCAAGGCGCAGGGGTGAGCGAGGGCGCCGG
>JBAXJZ010000133.1:0-9184 GCA_037137595.1 Burkholderiales bacterium
CGCGGTCGCCGCCGACGCGAATGCCGCGAGCCGCAGCGCGGCGGCGAGCACCGCGCGTCGACCGATCGTGCCCGCCATCGTCCGCAGGTCGCCGCCCGCCGCCTCAGGCCGGGGCGAGCTGCTCGAGCGGCCAGCGCGGCCGCACGTCGAACGCGCCGGCCCGCGGCGCGTCGAGGCCCGCCTCGCGCAGCGCGCGCAGCCGGAGCGCCCCGGCGAAGGCGATCATCGCGCCGTTGTCGGTGCACAGCGCCGGCTCCGGGAAGCAGACCCGCAGCCCGTCCTTCGCGCTCGCCTGCGCGAGCCGCTCGCGCAGCCGGCGGTTCGCGCTGACGCCGCCGGCGATCACCAGCGTGGGCAGGCCGGTGGCGCGGACGGCGGCCAGCGACTTCGCGACCAGCACGTCGACGATCGCCGCCTGCACGTCGGCCGCGAGATCCGCGCGTGCGGCGTCGTCGGCGAGCCCGCGCGCGATCCGCGTGGCCACCGCGGTCTTCAGCCCCGAGAAGCTGAAGTCCAGGTCGCCGGAATGCAGCTTCGGCCGCGGCAGGTCGAAGCGGCCGGGCGTGCCGGACTCGGCGAGCCGCGCGATCGCCGGACCGCCGGGGTAGCCCAGGCCGAGCAGCTTCGCGCTCTTGTCGAAGGCCTCGCCGGCGGCGTCGTCGACCGACTCGCCCAGCAGCGCGTAGCGGCCCACGCCGTCGACCCGCAGCAGCTGCGTGTGCCCGCCCGAGACGAGCAGCGCGACGAAGGGAAAGCCGGGGGCGTCGGCCGACAGCAGCGGCGACAGCAGGTGGCCCTCGAGGTGGTGGATGCCGATCGTGGGCACGCCGAGCGCGTAGCCCAGCGCCTGCGCGACCGAGGCGCCCACCAGCAGCGCGCCCGCCAGTCCGGGCCCCTCGGTGTAGGCGATCGCGTCGACGCCGCCGATCGCGACCCCCGCCTCGTCCAGCACCCGCCGGGTCAGCGGCAGCAGCCTGCGGACGTGGTCGCGCGACGCCAGCTCGGGCACCACGCCGCCGTAGCGCTCGTGCATCGCCACCTGCGAATGCAACGCCTGCGCGAGCAGGCCGCGCGCGTCGTCGTAGAGCGCCACGCCGGTCTCGTCGCAGGAGGTCTCGATGCCCAGGGTGATCATCGGCCGGAGTGTACCAACCGCGCCGAGGGGTCTTTGCCGGGCGGTGGCAGGCTTCTTGCAGAGGATCACCCATGCCCGCGGCCATGCGCATCCTGGTGGTGAACGACGAGGCGCAGCTCGCCGAGGCGCTGCGCGAGGGGCTGGCCGAGGCCGGCTACAGCGTCGTCGCGACCGTGCCGGCCGACATCCGGCTGCCCGAGCGGGTGGCCGAGCTCGCGCCCGACCTGATCGTCATCGACGAGGAGAGCGCCGGCCGCGACATCCTCGAGCACGTCTGCGTGGCCACGCAGGACGCGCCGCGCCCGATCGTGATGTTCACGCAGGACCGCAGCCCGGACCGGATGCAGCGTGCGATCGCCGCCGGCGTCTCCGGCTACGTCGTCGCGGGGCTGGCGGCCGACCGCGTGCAGCCGGTGCTCGATGTCGCGGTCGCGCGGTTCCGCATCGAGCAGGACCTGCGCGCGCAGCTCGCCGACGCGCGCACGCGGCTCGAGGACCGCAAGCTGCTCGACCGCGCCAAGTCGCTGCTGATGTCGAGCCAGGGCCTCGGCGAGGACGAGGCGCACCGTCGGATGCGGCGGATCGCGATGGACCGGAACCTGAAGCTGGTCGACGTCGCCCGGCGGATCATCGACGCGGCGGAGCTGCTCGGATGACCCGTATCGCGGCCATGTTGCGGCGCACGATCGCGGTGCGGGGGCCCGGTTCCGGGGCGTCGCGATGCACCGCGCACGCGCTCCGTCCGCGGGCGGGTCGGCGGGTCCGTCACCCTTGGGTGGGCGGGAAAGGCCTGTCCATGCGGGTCTCCGGGCGGCGACCCGTCGACGCCGCTCTGGCACGCATCGTGCAAGCAGGTTCGCAACGGCTAATGGCGGCCGGACTGCAGTCAACGGCGACTGCGAGGGCGACGCATCCGCGTCGAGTCACCACCCTGTCCGGACCCACGCCATGCACAACGAGCCGACTCCTTCGCCGTCCCTCTCCGTCCCGGTCGCCCACGATGCGACCCGCCTCGATGCCCCGGCCGCGCCGGAAGGCACTCGCCGCCGGTTCGTGCGCACGCTCGCCACGGCCGGCGCTGCCGGGATCGCCGGCATGATCGACCCCGCGATCCGCAACGTCGCCTGGGCCGCCGGCTCGGACGCGCCCGAGAAGAAGGAAGTGAAGATCGGGTTCATCCCGCTCACCGACTGCGCGTCGGTGGTGATGGCCTCGGTCAACGAGTTCGACAGGAAGTACGGCGTCAAGATCGTCCCGACGAAGGAAGCGTCGTGGGCGTCGGTGCGCGACAAGCTGGTCAACGGCGACCTCGACTTCGCGCACGTGCTCTACGGCCTCATCTACGGCGTGCAGATGGGCATCGGCGGTCCGAAGAAGGACATGGCCGTGCTGATGACGCTGAACCACAACGGCCAGGCGATCACGATCTCGAAGAAGCTCGCCGAGAAGGGCGCCGTCGACGGCGCGTCGCTGGCGAAGCTGATGGCCTCGGAGAAGCGCGAGTACGTCGGCGCGCAGACCTTCCCGACCGGCACCCACGCGATGTGGCTCTACTACTGGCTGGCCACCTACGGCGTGAACCCGCTGAAGGACCTGAAGGTCATCACCGTGCCGCCGCCGCAGATGGTCGCGAACATGCGCGTCGGCAACATGGACTTCTACTGCGTGGGCGAGCCGTGGAACCACCGCGCGATCGCCGACGGCATCGGCGTGACCGGCGCCACCACGCAGGACATCTGGAAGGACCATCCCGAGAAGGTGCTCGGCGCCACCGCCGACTTCGTCAAGCAGAACCCGAACACCGCGCGCGCGGTCACCGCGGCGATCCTCGAGGCCGGCAAGTGGATCGACGCCGGCCTGCAGAACAAGAACAGGATGGCCGACGTGATCTCGCAGCCGGCCTACGTCAACACCTCGCGCGACGTGATCATCGACCGGATCCTCGGTCGCTACCAGAACGGCCTGGGCAAGACCTGGGACGATCCGAACCACATGAAGTTCTTCGCCGACGGCGCGGTGAACTACCCGTACCTGTCCGACGGCATGTGGTTCCTGACCCAGCACCGCCGCTGGGGCCTGCTGAAGTCCGACCCCGACTACCTCGCGATCGCGAAGCAGGTGAACCAGACCGCGATCTACAAGGACGCGGCCGCCGCGGTGAAGGCGGCCGTGCCGAAGAGCGACATGCGGTCGGTGAAGATGATCGACGGCGTGACCTGGGACGGCTCGCAGCCGGCCAGGTACGCCGAGTCGTTCAAGGTCCGCCAAGCCTGATCGACCGCGGATAAACCTACTGCGCGTCCCGATCCGGCGCCTGCGGTGCTCGCCGTACTCCAGTACGGCTCCGCTCCTCGACGCCGGCTCGGGCCTGCTCGCTACGGTTTCTCCGCGATCGATCGCAACGCGTCGTCCACGCCGTTCCCGATCCGACTGGAGGCTGCCATGAGCGCCCTCGCTTCACCCGTTCCCCCGCCCGACGAGGGTGCGACCGCGGTCGTCGCCGCGCCCTCGCCCTCGGTGCCCCCGCCCGCCGCCAACGAGCCGGTGGCGCCGAAGGTCTCCGAGGCGGTGCGCCGTCGCACGCGCAACGAGGCCCTCGCGAAGATCGTCGCGCCGGTCCTCGGCCTCGCGCTGCTGGTCCTGTTCTGGCAACTGGTCGCCAAGACGAGCGGGTCGATTCCCGGCCCGGGACCGACCTGGGACGCCGCGGTCGCCGCGTTCTCCGATCCCTTCCATCGCAACAGTCCGAACGACCAGGGCATCGGCTGGAAGATCCTCGCGTCGCTCGGCCGCGTGGCCACCGGCTTCGGCCTCGCGGCGCTGGTCGGCATCCCGCTGGGTTTCCTGATCGGGCGCTGGTCGTTCCTCGACCGGATGAGCTCGCCGGTGATCTCGCTGCTGCGCCCGGTCTCGCCGCTCGCCTGGCTGCCGATCGGCCTGCTGGTGTTCAAGGGCGCGCACTACGCGGCGATCTGGACGATCTTCATCACCTCGGTCTGGCCGATGCTGATCAACACCGCGGTCGGCGTGCAGCGGGTGCCGGCCGACTACATGAACGTCGCGAAGGTGCTGAACCTCTCCGAGTGGAAGGTCTTCACCAAGATCCTGTTCCCGGCGGTGCTGCCCTACATGATGACCGGCGTGCGGCTGTCGATCGGCACCGCGTGGCTGGTGATCGTCGCGGCCGAGATGCTGACCGGCGGCGTGGGCATCGGCTTCTGGGTCTGGGACGAGTGGAACAACCTGAAGGTCGAGAACATCCTGCTCGCGATCATCGTGATCGGCGTGGTGGGCCTGGCGCTCGAGGCGGCGCTGATCGCGCTCGCGAAGCGCTTCCAGTACGAGTGAGGGGACGACGATGATCGGCGAGCTGAAGACCGACCCGCAGGGTCCGGCACGCGAGGCCTTCGAGGCGAACTACCTCGTCATCGAGCAGGCCGGCGTGGTGTTCGACACCAAGAAGGGCCCCTTCGTCGCGCTGCGCGACATCGACCTGAAGGTCGCCAAGGGCGAGTTCGTGAGCCTGATCGGCCACTCGGGCTGCGGCAAGTCCACCCTGCTGAACCTGATCGCGGGCCTGAACCGGCCCACCAGCGGCCACCTGCTGTGCGCCAACCGCGAGATCGCGGGCCCCGGACCCGACCGCGCGGTGGTGTTCCAGAACCACTCGCTGCTGCCGTGGATGAGCTGCCTGGAGAACGTGCTGCTCGCGGTCGAGCGGGTGTTCGGCGCCGAGGAGTCGAAGAAGCAGCTGCAGGCGCGTGCCCGCGCGGCGCTCGACCTGGTGGGGCTGTCGCACGCGGTCGACAAGCGGCCGCAGGAGATCTCCGGCGGCATGAAGCAGCGGGTGGGCATCGCCCGCGCGCTGGCGATGGAGCCGCGGGTGCTGCTGATGGACGAGCCCTTCGGCGCGCTCGACGCGCTGACCCGCGCGCACCTGCAGGACGAGCTGCTGAAGATCATCGCCACCACCGGCTCCACCGTGGTGATGGTGACCCACGATGTCGACGAGGCGGTGCTGCTGTCGGACCGGATCGTGATGATGACCAACGGGCCGGCCGCGACCATCGGCGAGGTGCTCGACGTCGACCTGCCGCGCCCGCGCGACCGCGTGGCGCTCGCGCAGGACGCGCGCTACATGCGGCTGCGCACCCGCGTGCTCGAGTTCCTCTACCGGCGGCACGCGAAGGTCGAGCTCGCGAAGGTGGCCTGAGATGGAGAAGATGAAGCTGGTGCTCGTCGGCAACGGGATGGCCGGCGTGCGGACGATCGAGGAGCTGCTCGCGCTCGCGCCGGACCTCTACGAGATCACGGTGTTCGGCGCCGAGCCGCATCCGAACTACAACCGGATCCTGCTGTCGCCGGTGCTGGCCGGCGAGCAGAAGCTCGAGGACATCGTCCTCAACGACCGCGACTGGTACGCGGCGAACGACATCGCGCTGCACCTGGGCTGCCGCGTCACCGACGTCGACCGCCGCCGCCGCGTGGTGGTCGCGACCGGGCCCGATGGCACCACGATCGAGGCCCCGTACGACCGGCTGATCCTGGCGACCGGCTCGCAGCCGTTCATGCTGCCGGTGCCGGGCGCGGACCTGCCGGGCGTGCTCGCCTACCGCGACATCGCCGACACCGACGCGATGATCGACGCCGCGTCGCGGTACCTCGAGGCCGTCGTGATCGGCGGCGGGCTGCTGGGGCTCGAGGCGGCCAACGGCCTGCGCGCCCGCGGGATGGACGTGACCGTCGTCCACCTGATGCCCTCGCTGATGGAGCGCCAGCTCGACGCCGCGGCGGCGGGGCTGCTGAAGGGCGCGCTCGAGGCACGCGGCCTGCGCTTCGAACTCGCGGCCAAGACCGAGGCGATCGTCGCCGGCGAGGACGGCCGCGTGGCCGGCGTGCGGCTCGCCGACGGTCGCACGCTGCCGGCGCGGCTCGTGGTGATGGCCGTGGGCATCCGCCCCGAGACCGCGCTCGCACAGAAGATCGGCCTGCACTGCCACCGCGGCATCGTCGTCGACGACACGATGCAGACCTACGACCCGCGGATCTACGCGGTCGGCGAGTGCGCCGCCCACCGCGGCATCGCCTACGGCCTGGTCGCGCCGCTGTTCGAGATGGCGAAGGTCTGCGCGAACCACCTCGCGCACTTCGGCATCGGCCGCTACACCGGCTCGGTCACCTCGACCAAGCTCAAGGTCACCGGCATCGACCTGTTCTCCGCGGGTGACTTCACCGGCGGCGAGGGCACCGAGTGCATCACGCTGTCGGACCCGATCGCGGGCGTCTACAAGAAGCTCGTGATCCGGGACGACCGGCTGGTCGGCGCCTGCCTGTACGGCGACACCGCCGACGGCGGCTGGTACTTCCGCCTGCTGCGCGAGGCCACGCCGATCGGCGAGCTGCGCGACCGGCTGATGTTCGGCGAGTCGCAGGTCGGCGACACCGGCCACCAGGGCCAGAACAAGGCCTTCGGCATGGCCGACACCGCCGAGGTCTGCGGCTGCAACGGCGTCTGCAAGGGCACGATCGTCCAGGCCGTCAAGACGAAGGGCCTGTTCACGCTCGACGAGGTCCGCAGGCACACCAAGGCCTCGGCCTCCTGCGGCTCGTGCACCGGGCTGGTCGAGCAGATCCTGATGAACACGCTGGGATCCGACTACAGCGCGGCCCCGCGGAAGAAGGCCGTCTGCGGCTGCACCGACCTCGGTCACGACGACGTGCGCCGCGCGATCCGCACGCCGCTGCCCGACGGCACGAAGCTGCTGACGCTGGCCGACACGATGCGGTTCCTCGAGTGGCGCACGCCCGACGGCTGCGCCACCTGCCGGCCGGCGCTCAACTACTACCTCATCAGCACCTGGCCGCGCGAGGCGAAGGACGATCCGCGCGCCCGCTTCGTCAACGAGCGGATGCACGCGAACATCCAGAAGGACGGCACCTATTCGGTGGTGCCGCGGATGTGGGCCGGCGAGACCAGCGCGGCCGAGCTGCGCCGGATCGCCGACGTCGTCGACAGGTACGCGATCCCCACGGTGAAGGTCACCGGCGGCCAGCGGATCGACCTGCTCGGTGTCAAGGCCGAGGACCTGCCCCGGGTCTGGAAGGACCTCGACATGCCGTCCGGACACGCCTACGCGAAGGGCCTGCGGACGGTGAAGACCTGCGTCGGCTCCGAGTGGTGCCGCTTCGGCACGCAGGACTCCACGCTGATGGGCAAGCAGCTCGAGCGCGCGCTGTGGCGGATGTACGCGCCGCACAAGGTCAAGCTCGCGGTCTCGGGCTGCCCGCGCAACTGCGCCGAGGCCGGCATCAAGGACGTCGGCGTGGTCGGCGTCGACTCGGGCTGGGAGCTCTACGTGGCCGGCAACGGCGGCATCAAGACCGAGGTCGCCGAGTTCCTGGTCAAGGTCTCGACGCACGACGAGGTGCTGGAGTACGCCGGCGCGTTCCTGCAGCTCTACCGCGAGGAGGGCTGGTACCTCGAACGCACCGTGCACTACGTGAAGCGCGTGGGCCTCGACGAGGTGAAGCGTCGGATCCTCGACGACGCGGCGGGCCGCCGGGCGCTGTGGGAGCGGCTGCAGTGGTCGCTCGCCGAGGAGCCTGAGCGGCTTGCAGAGCGTTGAGCTGATCCAGGCCATAAATATCCTGAGGAGAGCGAACACCGAAATAAATATGAATAGGATTGTGCATGCCATCAGCAATCGCACCGCGCAGGATAGACAAAATAGGCGCTAGCCCTGTACCACCTGCTACACACAACATCGGGCCTTCATGACGTGTACGAAGATACGCCGTACCTAAAGGACCACTAATACGGACGGCATCACCTACTTTTAGTTGATTAAATACATAACCACTCACACGACCATCCGGTACATACCGAACGTGAAATTCGAGTTGCTGATCAGTGCTCAGACTCGCCATAGAGTAGGGGCGAATGTGCTCTGGCGTGAATTGCACCGTGGCGTATTGGCCGGGAGAGAAAGACAAAGGCTTACTTGGTAGAAGCCGAATAATTTTGATGTCGTGCGTGGCATCGTCAATCGCAGCGACCGTCGCTTTGATGATTCTGGCAGGGTGAATCACGATTTCATCGGGCTCAGGAATTTCGATCGCGCAGTTTTCAGTCAAAACGCTGGTGCAGGCCAGCACGTAGTCACCTTCGGATGGGTTGGTGATTTTTTCTTCGCGCCCCGTCTCAAACACGTGACCACTAATCACTTTGCAGCGACAGGTACCACATCGCCCAGCCATGCAGCTGTACGAGATAGGCACATCATTGGCGCGTAAGATCTCGAGTAAGTTGGCGCCAGGTGGCACCTGCAGTGTTCGATCTAGCGGCTGTACGACAAGCTCCATAGTCTCCACATTTCTTTTAAAAGTTTTGAAGCAGTATAGGAAACCAAGCAAAATTACGATATAGAATCTTGTGAATTCACTACATTCATAATTTGAATAATGCTCTATGAATCTCAAGGATATTGATCTCAATCTGTTAGTAATTTTTCAACAGCTACTTCAAGAGCGGCGTGTATCAGCCGTGGCAGTGAATCTTGGGCTAACCCAGCCGACGGTTAGTAATGCGCTGAATCGCTTGCGTCAGCAGTTGGGAGATGACTTGTTTTTGCGCACGTCCAAGGGAATGGAGCCGACGGCCTATGCGATGCAGTTGGCGGAGCCAATAGGCTATGCATTAGCCGCGATTCAAGAAACGCTCAATCAAACAACGCGATTTGATCCGACTACTAGTCAGCGTAAATTTATAGTCGGTATGAGCGACATCGGTGAGATCTATTTTTTGCCAGCATTGATGAAGATGCTTGCGCAATTGGCGCCAGGCATTTCAGTTGCAACTATAAGAACAACGGGTGCCAACTTGGCAGACGACATGGAAGCGGGTAGGGTCGATATGGCTATCGGCTGGTTACCCCATTTGAAATCAGGTTTTTTTCAGCGGCGGTTATTCGTGCAGCAGCATGTATGTATGTTTAGGCGCCGACATCCACTCGATAAAGAATCATTGCTAAGTCGTGATGAATTTGAGCA
>JBAXJZ010000134.1:0-9158 GCA_037137595.1 Burkholderiales bacterium
CAGCGGCAGGCCGCCACCTACGGCGCGAGGTCGGCCGACGGCCGCTTCGCGAGCGGCCCGCTGCTGGTGATCGCCGGCGCCGGCACCGGCAAGACGGCCACGCTGGCGCATCGGGTCGCCCACCTCGTCGTCGAGGGCGTCGATCCGGCACGGATCCTGCTGCTCACCTTCAGCCGCCGCGCCGCGCAGGAGATGACGCGCCGCGCCGAGCGGCTCGCCGCGCAGGCGCTCGCGCAGCGCGCGGGCCGCGCGGCGACGGCCGACGACGCGCCGCGATTGCGCCTGCCGTGGGCCGGCACCTTCCACGCGATCGGCGCGCGGCTGCTGCGCGCGCACGCCGCGCAGGTGGGGCTGGCCGAGGACTTCACCATCCTCGACCGCGGCGACGCCGCCGACCTGATCGACGTGATCCGCCACGAGCGAGGGCTGTCGGGCAAGGCGAAGCGCTTCCCGCGCAAGGACGCGTGCCTGGCGATCTATTCGCACCGCGTGAACACCGGCCGCGAGCTCGGCCGCGTGCTGCGCGATTCGCACCCCTGGTGCGTCGAGTTCGAGGACGAGCTCGCGGGCCTGTTCCGCGAGTACGTCGCGCGCAAGCAGTCGCACGGCGTGCTCGACTACGACGACCTGCTGCTGTGGTGGGACGCGGCGATGCAGGACCCGGCACTCGCGGCCGAGGTCGGCGAGCGCTTCGATCACGTGCTGGTCGACGAGTACCAGGACACCAACGCGCTGCAGGCCCGCATCCTGCGCGCGCTGCGGCCCGACGGCCGGGGCCTCACCGTGGTCGGCGACGACGCACAATCGATCTACGCGTTCCGCGCGGCCGACGTCGGCAACATCCTCGACTTCCCGAATCAGTTCGAGCCGCCCGCGGCCTGCGTCGCGCTCGAGACCAACTACCGGTCGGTGCAGCCGGTGCTCGATGCCGCCGGTGCGCTGATCGCCGAGGGCCGTCGCCAGTACCCGAAGCGGCTGCGCGCCGCGCGTGCCGGCGGCGAGAAGCCCGCGCTGGTGACGGTCGCCGACGACCGCGAGCAGGTCGACTGGGTGATCGCGCAGGTGCTGGCCCGCCGCGAGGAGGGCGTGCTGCTGAAGAAGCAGGCGGTGCTCTTCCGCAGCAGCCACCACAGCGATCTGCTCGAGGTCGAGCTCACCCGCCGCAACATCCCGTACGTGAAGCACGGCGGCCTGAAGTTCCTCGAGGCCGCGCACGTGAAGGACGCGCTCGCGGTGCTGCGCTGGGCCGACAACCCCAGGAACGGCATCGCCGCATTCCGCGCACTCCAGCTGCTGCCCGGCATGGGGCCGGCCAACGCGAAGCGCGCGCTCGAGCACGTGGCCGCGTCCGGCGGCGCGCACGCGGCGCTCGCGGGCTTCGCCGCGCCCGCAGCGGCGCGCGAGGCCTGGGGGCCGTTCGCCGATCTCATGGCCACGCTCGGCGACCCCGCCACGCCCTGGTCCGGCCAGCTCGAGGCGGTCTGCGCCTGGTACCGGCCGATCCTGGAGCAGCGCTTCGACGACGCGCCGGTGCGCGCCGCCGACCTCGACATGCTCGCGATCGTGGCCGCGCGCGAGCCGAGCCGCGAACGCTTCCTCACCGAGCTCGCGCTCGATCCGCCGAACGCATCGGGCGACCTCGCCGGCGACCCGCTGAAGGACGAGGACTGGCTGGTGCTGTCCACGGTGCATTCGGCGAAGGGCCAGGAATGGGACGCGGTCTACGTGATCGACGTGACCGACGGCAACTTCCCGAACGAGTACCAGACCGGCAGCGACGAGGGCATCGACGAGGAGCGCCGCCTGCTCTACGTCGCGATGACCCGCGCGAAGGACACGCTGCACCTGATCGAGCCGCTGCGCCACGCGGTGGTCCAGCAGCCGCGGCTGGGGCCGGCCTACGTGCACGCGGCGCGCAGCCGCTTCATGACCCGAGGCGTGCTGGCCCACCTGCGGCGCATCGGCCCGCCGCCGGCGCCGGTGCCTGCCGAAGGCGCGTCGGGCAAGGCGCCGCCGGTCGACGTCGGCGCCCGCATCCGCGCGATGTTCTGAACGGGGGCCGGCGATGCGGCAGACCGAGCGCTACTACCGGATCGACCAGCTGATCCGCGCCCGCGGATCGATCCCGTTCAAGGAGCTCCAGGCGGCGCTCGAGGTGTCGCGCGCGACGCTCACCCGCGACCTCGCCGCGCTGCGCGACCGGTTCAACGCGCCGATCGTCTTCGACCGCGACCGCGGCGGCTACGTGCTCGCCGAGTCCGGCTTCGGCCCGCAGTACGAGCTGCCCGGGCTGTGGTTCAACGACCGCGAGATCCTCGCGCTGCTCACCATGCACCGGATGCTCGAGGACCTGGGCTCGGGCGGGCTGATCGGCGACCAGGTGGAGCCGCTGGTCGAGCGGCTGGAGGCGCTGCTCGGCCAGGGCGCGGGCGGCTCGAAGGTGGTCCGCGAACGCGTGCGGATCATCGCGGCGCAGATCCGGCCGGTGGCGCCCCGCTTCTTCGAGCGGGTGGGCAGCGCGCTGGTCGGTCGCCAGCGGCTGGAGATCGCCTACCATTCGCGCGGCCGCGACGAGCGCGGGCGCCGCGAGGTCTCGCCGCAGCGTCTCGTGCACTGGCGCAACGCCTGGTACCTCGACGCGTTCTGCCACCGGGCCGAGGCGCTGCGGGTCTTCGCACTCGACGCGATCGAGGAGGCGCGGCTGCTCGACCGCAAGGCGCTCGACGTGTCGCTCGCCGAGGTCGACCGCGTGCTGGGCTCGGGCTACGGGATCTTCCGCGGCCGGCCGCGGTCGTGGGCGGTGCTGCGCTTCTCGGCCGAGGCCGCGCGATGGGTTCGCGCCGAGGTGTGGCATCCCGACCAGCAGGCCGAGGCGCTGCCCGACGGCCGCTGGGAGCTGCGCGTGCCGTACACGCCCAGCCCCGAACTGGAGATGGACGTGCTGCGGCACGGCGAGGACGTCGAGGTGGTGGGGCCGCCGGAGCTGCGGGAGCGGATCGCCGAGCGGCTCGCGCGCGCGGGCAGGGCGTACCGGGGCGCGAAGGCCGGGACACGTACGCAGTCGGGGAAGGGGGCGAAGGCCTCGAAGGGCACCCCCGAGACCTGAGTCGCGATCCCGCCCCCGGCCGTCAGTCCACCGCCAGCAGCACCTTCCCCACGTTCGACATCGCCTCGGTCGCCTCGTGCGCCGCGGCGATCTCGTCGAGCGCGAAGGTGCGGAACACCTGGTGCCGCAGCGCTTCGCGCGCGAGCGCGTCGGTGATCCACCGCGCCGCGTCGTCGTGCGCCTCGCGCGACATCGCGTAGACCAGCACGAAGCGCGCGGTCAGGTCCTTCTGCAGCATCGGCCAGAACGGGATCGCCGGCTCGGGGACCGCGTCGGACGCATAGGACGCGATCACGCCGCCCGCCTTGAGCAGCGCGACGTCGGTCGCGAGGTTCTGCCCGAACGCCACCTCGACCACCCGGTCGAGCCCGGCGTCGGCGCCGGTGATCGCGCGCACCCGGGCGGCGACGTCCTCGGTCCGGCGGTCGATCACATGGTGGGCGCCGGCCTCGCGTGCGCGCTCGGCCTGCTCGGCGCGGCTCACCGTCGCGATGACCGTCGCGCCCTGGAGCGCCGCGATCTGCACCGCGTAGTAGCCGACCGCGCCCGCGCCGCCCTGCACCAGCACCACCTTGCCGGCGACCGGCCCGTCGGCCATCACGCAGCGGTGCGCGGTCATCGCGGGGATGCCCATGCAGGCGCCGGCGTCGAAGCCGGCGCCGGCCGGCAGCGGCACCGCCTTGTGCGCGGGCACGACCGTCCACTGCGCGGCGGTGCCGTTGAAGCGCCCGAGCGTCGCCTCGTACACCCACACGCGCTCGCCGATCCGCGAGGCGTCCACGCCCGCGCCCACCGCGTCGATCACCCCGGCGCCGTCCTGGTGCGGGATCACGTAGGGGAAGGGCATGACGACGTTGCCCCGCAGCCCGCCGCGCTGCTTGGTGTCAGACGGATTCACCGCCGAGCGGTGGACACGCACGCGCACCTCGCCGGGGGCGGGCTCCGGGGTCGGGCGCTCGCCGAGCTGCAGCACCTCGCGGGCGGGTCCCTTGTGGTCGTACCAGGCTGCCTTCATTCGCTGTCGTCTCCGTGTGGGCGTCGGGCCGCGCGCGGGGCGCGCGTCCGAGTGGATCGGGGGGCGCCGAATGCTGACACGGATCGGCCCGGCGGCGTCCGGGTTACGATCGCGCCCCTATGGCCCTGCGTTCCACCGTCTACAAGGCCGAGCTGTCGATCGCCGACATCGATCGCGGCCGCTACGCCGACCACGCGCTGACCATCGCGCTGCATCCGTCCGAGACCGAGGAGCGGATGATGCTGCGCGTGCTCGCCTTCGCGCTCTTCGCCGAGGACGGCCTGGCGTTCGGCCGCGGCCTGTCGGCCGAGGACGAGCCCGACCTCGTGCTGCGCGACGACACCGGCCTGATCCGACTGTGGGTCGAGGTCGGCCTGCCCGACGAGAAGTGGGTCCGCAAGGCCTGCGGCCGTGCCGAACGGGTGGTGGTGCTCGCCTACGGCGGGCACAAGGCCGAGGTCTGGTGGCGGCAGAACGCCTCGTCCCTGGAACGCAGCGCGAACCTGTCGGTGCTGGCCGTGGACCCGGAGGCGTCTGCTGCGCTCGCGCGGCTCGCGGCGCGGACCATGCGGCTGTCGTGCACCGTGCAGGACGGCCAGTGCTGGGTGGGCGACGGCGAGGGCGGGACGAACGTGACGCCGACGTGGTGGCGCGGCGGCCGCGACGGGACGGCCTGAGGCGGCGCGCGCGGCGCAGCGGCCGAGACGGTCTCAGTCGAGCCGGACGGGACTGACCGGATACCGCAGCGCGAGCCCGTCCGCCAGCGCCGCGAGCGCGCCCGCGCCGGCCTTCGGCGACGCGGCGAGCAGCAGCAGGTGATCGCCACCGGCGAAGCTGACCAGCGTCGCACGCAACGCGGCCGCGCACGGCGGCCCCTCGGCCTCGGCGTGCAGCAGCCGCAGCGCGTCGCGCTCGCGGTCCGCAGCCGATCGGCCGCAGGTCTCGACGACCGAGAGCTCCACGCGCGACGCGGCCCGCGTGCGGCACGGCGTCTCGCGCCAGAGCCGGGCGAGGTCCTCGGCCAGGGCGTCGGCATCGACCGTGGTCGACACGCGCAGCGCCACGCGGGGCGCGGGACCGTCGCCCGCCGGCCGCGCGGCCGCATGCAGGGCGTGGGACGGTGCGTTCGGGGCGACGGAAGGCGTGCTCACGAATGGGAGCGTGGCACATGCGGGCCGGGCTCCGCGTGACCTAGTTGGCGGAGGCGACCCCGGTGCCGTCGGGGTCGTTCCGGTCGGGTACGGAGGGGTCGAGGCCGCGTCGGGTCGGCGCGTCGCGGCCTCCGCGCGCCGTCGGCCGTGACGTCCGTCACCGGGGCCGCCCGGGCCCGGACTTAGGCTCGGGGCCTGCTTTCCCGACCGAACGATGCCCGTGCGCCATCGCGTCCGATCCGGCTCCCGTCGTTTCCGCCCGACCCTGCCGGCGCCTGCCGTCGCGGCGCTCATCGCGCTCTCGCTGTTCGCGGGCGCGCTGTTCGCGCACGGCATGCGCCCGGACGCCGGGCCGGCCCGACTCGGCGCCGCGCTGTTCGACACCGCCGGCCCCGACGCCCCGGTCGGGACGCTGCGCCACCACGAGACCGCCCTGCCCGCCGCCGCGACTCGGTGCGCGAACTGCCACCAGGACGCCGCCGGCACCGGTCCCGCCGATGCCTTCGGCGGCCGGCTCGACGCCGCGCGGCTCGGGACGGCGATGCCCCGGCGAGGCGGGCCCGCGGTCGCCTATGACGAGCGCTCGTTCTGTCGACTCCTGCGCCGGGGCATCGATCCGAACGACATCGTGATCAGTGCCGCGATGCCGCGCTACGACGTCGACGCCGTGCAGTGCGGCGCGCTGTGGCGACACCTCTCGGGGCGCGCGTCGTGATCGATGCGCCGCGGCGCCGGCTGCTGGGTGCCGTCGCCGCCGCCGGCGCGCTCGGCGCGATCCGCGGCGCGTCGGCCCACGAGGCGGTCGGGCGGCTCGATCCGCCCCAATCCGTGCCGTCGGTGCGTCTGACCACCGCCGACGGGCGTCGGACCGCCCTCGAGGCACTGCTCGCCGGGCGCGCGACCGCGCTCCAGCTGATGTTCACCGGCTGCTCCGCGAGCTGCCCGATCCAGGGCGCCCAGTTCGCCCAGGCGGCGCGAATGATGCGGGCCGATGACGCTGCCGCACCGCAACTCGTCTCGGTCAGCATCGACGCGCTCGGCGACACGCCCGAATCGCTGCTGCGCTGGCAGCAGCGGCATCTCGCCGCAGTGCCTGCGCACTGGCGCGCCGCGGTGCCCGCCGTCGCCGACGCCGACCGACTGCTCGACTTCCTGCAGGGCCGGTCCCGCGGCCCGGACCGGCACACCGCCCAGGTCTACTTCTTCGACGCCCGCGCCCGACTGGTGGTGCGGTCGGTCGACTTCCCCCCGGTGCCGGAGATCGTCGCGCAGCTCGCGCGCATCGATCGCGCTCGGGCCTAGGCCCGGCCCGTCGCTCCGCTTCGCCGAACACGCCCCCCGAACCGCCCCTCGCCCGGACCGCCGCCATGCTCCGTCGACTCCCCGCACGCCCCGTCCGCCTCGGACTGTCCGCCGGCCTCGCCCTGTGCCTGCTGCACGGATGCGGCGGGGACCTGTCTGGCGGGAGCGATCCCGTCGTCGCCGAACGCGGTGACGGCGGCCTGGAGAGCCCGTCCGGGACCGATGTGGCGACCAAGGCGCCGACCGGGGTCGCCGTCGACGGCCGCTGGGAGCCGGTCAAGGCGATGGTCAACAAGGACAACCGGCCGCTCTCGCCGGCGGCCGCCGCGAACCTGCCCGACGGCAAGGTGCTGCTCTGGTCGGCCGACGGACGCCTCACGTTCGGCGGCGACAAGCGTTCGTTCACCGCGGTGCTCGACCCCGCGACCGGCGTCTACACCGAGAAGCTGGTGACCGACACCCTCCACAACATGTTCTGCCCGGGCACCAGCAACCTCCCGGACGGGCGCATCCTCGTGAGCGGCGGCAGCCAGTCGGCGGTCACGACGCTGTACGACCCGAAGGACGGGACGTGGCGCGATGGCGGAAAGATGGTCGTCGGGCGCGGCTATCAGGCCAACACCGTGCTGCGCGACGGGTCGGTGCTCACCCTCGGCGGGACCTGGGGTGCGCCCGACACGACGAAGAACGGCGAACGCTGGACCCCGTCCGGCGGCGCGAACGGGGTCTTCGGCACATGGACCGCGCTGCCGGGTGTGCAGGTGGAGGACGCGCTCACCAACGACGCGCAGGGGGTGTACCGGGCGGACAACCACATGTGGCTGATCCCCACCGGCAACGGCAAGGTGCTGCACGCCGGCCCCAGCGCGAAGATGCACTGGATCACCACCGAAGGCCGGGGCGACATCGTCTTCGCCGGCCGCCGCGGCAACGACGTCGACAGCATGCTCGGCACGGCGGTGATGTTCGATACCGGCCGCATCCTGAAGGTGGGTGGTGCGGAGAACTACTCCAGCACCGACAGGGCGCCGACCTCGGCCACGAACGCCGCGTACGTCATCGACGCCCGGCACGGCCTGACCGTGAGCGATCGGATCAATGCCACCTTCGCGCGGTCGATCCTCTCCAGCGTGGTGCTGCCGGACGGAAAGGTGATGATCCTCGGGGGCCAGTCGGTGCCCAAGCCCTTCTCCGACGAGAACTCGGTGCTGCGGGCGGAACTCTTCGATCCGCGCACCTCGTCGTTCAGGACCCTGCCGGCCATGGCGGTCGAGCGCAACTACCACAGCGCCGCGCTGCTCCTGCACGACGCGCGGGTGCTCGTCGCGGGCGGCAACCTCGGCAACACCAGCACGGTCCACGCCGACTACCAGATCTACACCCCGGCCTACCTGTTCGCCGCGGACGGGAAGCCGGCCGTGCGGCCGAAGATCCTGTCCGCCCCGGACGCCGCCACCTACGGGACGACGGTCACGGTCCGGACCGACACCGCGATCGCGTCGATGGCGCTGGTCAGGGCGAGCTCGGCGACCCACCAGGTGAACAACGACCAGCGGCGCGTGTCCGTGTCGTTCAAGGACCTCGGCCGGAACACCTACGAGGTCTCGATCCCGTCGAACCCCGGGTGGGTCGTTCCCGGCGACTACATGCTGTTCGTCATGACCCGCGGCGGCGTGCCCTCGGTCGCGAAGACCGTCCGCGTGGGCCTCGGCGGAGCGCCGCTGGTGGACCGCGTGGAGGACCAGCGCGATCCCGCCTTCGTGCCGGTCGCGCTGCGCGTGAAGGCGACCGGGAACGGCATCACCTACGACGCGGGCTCGACCCTGCCTCCGGGCGTGTTCCTCGACCCGACCACCGGCGTGTTCCGCGGCGCACCGACCCGCGAGGGTCGCTACAAGGTGACCGTCTCGGCCGGCAACACCCTGGGCGCCACCAGCACCGAGTTCGTCTGGACGGTGGGTCCGGCCTTCGCCACGCGCTACGTCCGCCTGGAAGCGACCGGTCCCGACGTCGGCGGCGGTCCGTGGGCCTCGATGGCCGAGATCGGGCTGTTCGACGTCTGGGGCAGCCGGATCCCCGACGGCGACTGGAAGGTGGTCGCGAGCAGCGCGCAGGACGGCTTTCCCGCCACCGCGGCGATCGACGGCAACCCCGCCACCCTCTGGCACTCGCGCTACGCGCCGGCGAAGCCGCCCGGCATCCATCACTTCACGATCGACCTGGGCCGGGCCACGCGCGTTGGCGCGATCAGCTATCTGCCCCGACAGGACGGCTCGCCGAACGGCTCGCTGCGGCAGGGCCGCGTCCTGGTGAGTCACGACGGCCAGGACTGGTCCGTGGCCTGGGAGGGGGACGTGTCGGCCCTGGTGGTCGGGTCGGCGAGACTCATCCGGCTCAACGAGCTCGCACGCGGCCGCACCGCGAAGCAGTCGTCGGACTACGCGGGGCTTCTGGCCTCGCGCGCGGTGGACGGCGTGACGACGGGCGACTTCGGCAACGACCACGACATCACCCACACGCAGCGCGGAGCGGCGCCCTGGTGGCAGGTCGACCTCGGCAGTGTGCAGAGCGTGACGGCCGTGCG
>JBAXJZ010000135.1:0-9146 GCA_037137595.1 Burkholderiales bacterium
GTGCCGTGGCCGGTGTTGAGCCACAGGTTGCCGTAGCGGGTCGCGCCGATCACCGGCGTGCCGTCCGGCGTCATCGGCCGCAGGCCGGTCCAGAAGCTCGCGGCCGCGATGTCGCCGCCGCGCGGGAACAGGCCGGTGACCACCTTCTCCAGCGTCTCGCGCCGGCGCGGGTTCAGCCGCAGGTCGAAGCCCGCGACCTCGGCCATGCCGCCCACGCGGATCCGGTCGTCGAAGCGGGTGACCGCGACCTTGTAGGTCTCGTCCATCACGGTGGAGACCGGCGCGGCCGACGGATCGACGATCGGCACGGTGAGCGAGTAGCCCTTGAGCGGGTAGACCGGCAGGTCGAGGCCGAGGGGCCCGAGCAGCTCGCGGCTGTAGCTGCCCAGCGCGAGCAGCACCTGGTCGGCGACCAGCCGCTCGCGGCCGCGCGGCGAGCGCACCCACACCGCGGCCACCGCGTCGCCGCGGGTCTCGATCCGGTCGATCGCGGTCCCGGTCATGAAGGTCACGCCGTGGGCCCGGGCCATCGCCGCGAGCCGCGTGGTGAAGAGCTGGCAGTCGCCGGTCTCGTCGCCGGGCAGCCGCAGGCCGCCCACCAGCGTGTCCTTCACCGCGGCCAGCGCGGGCTCCACGCGTGCGAGCTCGTCGCGACCCAGCAGCTCGAAGGGCACGCCCTGTTCGCGCAGCACGCGCACGTCCTTGTCCACCGCGTCGAGCTGCGCCTGCGTGCGGAACACCTGCAGCGTGCCCTGCTGCCGGCCCTCGTAGGCGATGCCGGTCTCGGCGCGCAGCGCCTTCAGGCAGTCGCGGCTGTACTCGGCCACCCGCAGCATCCGCTCCTTGTTGACCGCATAGCGCTCCTCCGTGCAGTTCGCGAGCATCTGCGCGAGCCAGCGCAGCTGGAACAGCGTGCCGTCCGGCCGGATCGCGAGCGGCGCGTGCCGCTGGAACAGCCACTTCATCGCCTTCAGCGGGATGCCGGGCGCGGCCCAGGGCGTGGAGTATCCGGGCGAGACCTGACCGGCGTTCGCGAAGCTGGTCTCCAGCGCCGCGCCGGGCTGGCGGTCGACCACGACGACCTCGTGACCCTGACGGGCCAGGTACCAGGCGCTGGTCACGCCGATCACGCCACTGCCGAGTACGAGAACGCGCATGGGAACCTCCGAAGCGATATCCTCCAATGTAGAGGCGTCTTGGCAGGGTAGGTGACTGACTTTGGAGACGAAGTCAGGGGAAATCACTAATAAATGCCGATCGAGGAGTGAAAACATGGCGAAATCCCGTGCCGATGGCGCGCCGCGCCCGCCGGACAAGATCGACCGCAGGATCCTGCGCACGCTGCAGGCCGACGGTCGCATCTCGAACACCGAGCTGGCCGAGCGCGTCGGACTGTCGGCCACGCCGTGCAGCGAGCGGGTCAAGCGCCTGGAGCGCGACGGCTTCATCACCGGCTACCACGCGCGGCTGTCGCCGCACGCGCTCGGCCAGTCGCTGCTGGTGTTCGTCGAGATCCGGCTGTCGGCGAAGTCCGGCCGGATCTTCGAGGAGTTCAAGCGCGAGGTGCTGAAGCTGCCGAACGTGCTCGAGTGCCACCTCGTGTCCGGCGACTTCGACTACCTGATCAAGGCGCGGATCCCGGAGATGAACGCCTACCGGACGCTGCTCGGCGACCGGCTGCTCGGGCTGCCGGGCGCCAGCGAGAGCCGCAGCTACGTGGTGATGGAGGAGATCAAGGAGAGCCTGGCGCTGACGGTGCCGGACTGAACGGCGCCACCCGGATCGTCACGACCGTGACGATATCGCCGGGTCGCCCCGCTCGACCGCCTCGCCGAACTCCGCGCGGATCGCCGCCCCGTGTGCGTCGAGCGCCGGCGCCGGCGCGAACTCGGCGGCCTCCCACTCCACGCCCCACGGCGAGGCCGGCACCTCGACCCCGCGACCGTTGACCGTCATCCGCCGCGTGCGCAGCTGCGGATGCTCGATCAGGTCGAGCACCGAGTTCACGTTGCCGAACGCGGTCTGCGCCTCGGTCAGCCGGTCGACCGCCGCCGCGCCGGTCAGCGTCGCGAAGACCTCGGCCACCGCGCCGTCGACGAACGCGCGGTTCGCCACGCGCGCCGCGTTGCCCGCGCAGCGCGGGTCGTCGAGCAGCTCGGGGCGGCGCAGCACGATCCGCACGAAGTCCGCCCACTCGCGCTCGTTCTGGATCGAGATCACCACGTCGCGACCGTCTGCGCAGGTGAACGCGCCGTAGGGCGCGATCGACGGATGCGCGAGGCCGACCCGCTCGGGCGCACGGCCGCCGTAGCGGGTCTGCAGGTAGGGCACGCTCATCAGCTCCGCCGCCGAGCCGAACAGCGAGACCTTCACCGCCGAGCCGCGGCCGGTGCGCTCGCGCTGGATCAGCGCCTGCTGGATGCCGACCAGCGCGTTGAGCCCGGCGTTGATGTCGCACAGCGACACGCCGATCCGGCCCCAGTCGCCGGGCGCGCCGCTCACCGACACCAGCCCGCTCTCGGCCTGCACCAGCAGGTCGTAGGCCTTCAGCCCGAAGCGCTCGCCGTCGTCGCCGTAGCCGCTGATGTCGCAGGTGATCAGCCGCGGATGCCGCTCGCGCAGCGCCGCCGAGCCGATGCCCAGCCGCTCGGTCGCCCCGGGCGCGAGGTTCTGGATGAAGACGTCGGCGCGCGCGAGCAGCCGGCGCAGCAGCGCGAGGTCGTCGCCGGACTTCAGGTCGAGCGCGATCGATTCCTTGCCGCGGTTGATCCACACCCAGTACGACGACTCGCCGTGCACCGCGCGGTCGTAGCCTCGCGCGAAGTCGCCGTCCCGGCGCTCGACCTTGATCACGCGCGCGCCGGCGTCGGCGAGCCGGCTGCTGCAGTACGGCGCGGCCACCGCCTGCTCGAGCGCGACGACGAGCACGCCGTCGAGGGGGCGGCCGCTCGCGGCGGCGGGGCGGGGCGCGGTGGGCGTCATGGCGTCTCCGTTCGGGGTCCTGGAGCCGGATTGTCGGGAGCGCGGCCCCGGCCGCGGAATTGCCGAGTCGCGAATCCAGCGTTCACCCCGCCGCAAGCCGCGGCTTGCGGCGACGGCAACGCAGGCTGTACGAACTTCGAATTGCCGCCACCCGACCCGCGGCGCGACAGTCCGCCTCGCCCCACGACACGAGGAGACGTCCATGCCCAGCCACGACCTGCTCACCGGCCGAACCATCATCGTCACCGGCGCCGCCACCGGCATCGGCCAGGCCTTCGCGGTCGGCGCCGCCGCGCAGGGCGCGAACGTCGTCGTCGCCGACATGAACCCCGCCGACGAGACCGTCGCCGCGGTCGAGGCCGCCGGCGGCCGCGCGCTCGCGGTCCGCGTCGACGTGTCCGACGACGCGTCGGTGAAGGCGATGGCGCAGGCCGCGCTCGACCGCTTCGGCCGCATCGACGGCCTGGTCAACAACGCGGCGTACTTCCGCGAGGTGAAGCTCACGCCCTTCGAGGACATCGACCCCGCCGTCTGGGACCGGATCTTCTCGGTCAACGTGAAGGGCGTCTGGACCTGCTGCAAGGCGGTGATGCCCGCGATGCGCGCGCAGCGCTCGGGCGCGATCGTCAACATCGCGTCGGTGGTCGCCGTCGCCGGCCAGCCCGGCTACCTGCACTACGTCGCCACCAAGGGCGCGGTGCTGTCGATGACCAAGGCGCTCGCGAAGGAGTGCGGTCCGGAGGGCGTGCGCGTGAACGTGATCGCGCCCGGCTTCGTGATCACCGACGCCACGAAGAACCGACCGGTCGAGTGGCAGCAGAGCTTCCTGAAGGCGCGCGCGATCTCGCGCGAGCAGCGGCCCGACGACCTGGTGGGCACCGCGCTCTACCTGCTGTCCGACCTGTCCGGCTTCGTGTCGGGCCAGACCATCGTGGTCGACGGCGGCCACATCATGTACTGAACGCCCGTCGAGGCGGAGGAGACACCATGACCGACATCGTCCTGCACCACTACCCGTTCTCCACCTTCTCCGAGAAGGTGCGCGCCGCGCTCGGCCTGAAGCGCGTCGCGTGGCGGTCCGTCGAGATCGCCGGCCTGCCGCCGCGGCCGCAGCTCACGCCGCTGACCGGCGGCTACCGGCGCGCGCCCGTCATGCAGGTGGGCGCCGACATCTACTGCGACACCAACGTGATCCTGCCCGCGCTCGAGCGCCTGGTGCCCGAGGGGCCGAGCCTCTATCCGAAGGGCAGCGAGGGCGTCGCGCGCGGCCTCGGCTTCGCGTGGGAGCGCCAGATGTGGATCCCCACCATCGGCGTGCTGGTGCACTTCATCGGCGAGCACATCCCGCCCGAGTTCATCAAGGACCGGAAGGAGGGCTACCTGATGATCGACATCGGCAGGGACGCGATGGCGCCGATGTTCACGCAGCACCTCGCGTTCGTCCGAGCGCAGGTCGCGTGGCTGCGGCAGGCGCTCGCCGCGCGGCCCTTCCTCTTCGGCGACGCGCCGAGCGCGGCCGACCTCGCCTGCTGGCAGACCATCCACCTGCTGCGCGCGAACTGCCCGCCCGACGTGGACGCGCTGGTCGGACTCGGCCCGATCGTGCCCTGGTACGAGCGGATCAAGGCGCTGGGCCACGGTACGCCCGTCGAGACCACCGCCGGTCAGGCCTTCGAGATCGCCCGCGCCGCGACGCCCGCGCCGGTCACGCACCTGTCGCCCGACGGCGACCCCGGCGGCCTGAAGGCCGGCACCCGCGTGATCGTCACGCCCGACGACAACGCGCGCGTGCCGGTCGAGGGCACGCTGGTGGCCGCCGGCGACGACGAGGTGGTGATCCACCGTCGCGACGCCGATGCCGGCGACCTGCACCTCCACTTCCCCCGCCTCGGCTTCGACGTCGTCGCGGCCTGACCCCGCCCCACACCACGGAGACCGACATGAGCGTCCAGGAGACCAACAAGCAGCTGTGCCGCGACTACTTCAGCGCCTTCCTCGCGCGCGACACCGCGTGGATGGCGAAGCACATCGCGCCCGAGTTCGTCCGCCACGACCCGGGCCTGCCCTTCGAGGTCCGCGGGCCGGAGGGCGTGGCCGCGCTGCACGACGCGCTGCTGCCCGCGTTCCCGGACATGGCGCTGCCGCTGGAGGACTTCGTCGCCGAGGGCGACAAGGTGCTGGTGCGCCTGCGCGTGAAGGGCACGCACACCGGCGCGTTCGGCGACATGGCCGCCACCGGCCGGCCGATCGACATCGGCGTGCTGGACCTGTTCCAGTTCCGCGACGGCGTGATGGTCGAGCACTGGGCGCTGCTCGACAACCTCGGCATGCTGAAGCAGCTCGGGGCGATCGAGGCCTGAGTCCGGAGGACACGCGATGCAGCTGCTGGCCAACACCACCTCGCCGTTCGTGCGGATCGCGCGCACGGCGATGATCGAGAAGGGGCTCGAGGTCGAGCCGACCCTGGTCGATCCCTGGGCGGACGACGCGCGGCTGCGCGCGGCCAACGCGGCCACGCGCGTGCCGACGCTGGTGCTGGACGACGGCACGCCGATCGCGGAGTGCCTGCTGATCGTGCAGTGGCTGGAGGCGACGCGGCCGGCGCCGGGCTGGCCGTCGCTGGTCGGCACCGGCGCGGCGTCGGCGGGCATCCTGTCGCGCGCCGGCATCGCGATCGGCGCGATCGAGGCCTCGACGATCACGATCATCACCCGCAAGGTGACCGCGCCCGCGCTCTTCGACGAGACCCCGGTCGGCCTGCGGCGGCGGCGCTCGATGGTCGAGGGGATGGAGCGGATCGAGGCGCTGGCCGACGCGATCCCCGACGGCGGCGCGCCGACGCTCGACGCGATCGCCGCGGTGACGCTCTTCGACTACCAGCAGCTGCGCTTCGCCGGGCAGCCGTGGCTGCCGGCCACGCCGCGGTTGCGGGCGCTGGCCGAGCGCTGGAACGCGCGGCCGTCGTTCGCGGCGACGAAGCCCTACCTGCCGGCCTGATCCGCGTCGCCCGCCGCGCACGCCTCGAGGTGCGCGAGCAGCGTGCCCAGCGGCGTGCGCGCCGGCGGCTGCGCCCGCGACACCAGCTGCATCCGTCGCAGCGCCCAGTCGTCCGACAGCGGCAGCACCTTCAGCCGCATCGACTGCGCGAAGCTGCGCGCGGCGGCGAGCGGCAGGATGCCGATGCCGAGCCGCGCCTCGACGCCGCGGCACACCGCCTCGAAGCTGCGGACCTGCACGCGCAGCGCCATCGGCCGCATCTGCCGCGTCGCCTGCGCGGTGAGCAGGCGCGTGAGCGTGCTGCTGCCCTCCAGGCCGACGAGGTCGCGTTCGAGCAGGTCGGCGAAGGCCACCGTCTCGCCGTCGAGCGGGTCGTCGTCGCGCAGCACCGCGGCGAGCCGGTCGGTCCGGTAGGGCCGCGCCCAGAGCTGCGCGAGGTCGGCGCCCTCGACGACCACGCCGAGGTCGGCCTCGCCGGCCCGCACGCGCCGCACCGCCTCCTCGCTCCAGCATTCCTCGAGCACGATCCTCACCTGCGCGTTCGCCGCCTGGAAGGCCGCGACGTCGGCCGGCAGGAACTGCGTCATCGCCGAGGTGTTGCCGTGCACGCGCAGCACCGCGTGCGAGCCGGACGCGTAGTTGGCCATCTCGGCGCGCATCTGGTGGACGCCGGCGAGCACCTCGCGCGCCAGCGCCAGCAGCGTCTCGCCGGCCGGCGTCAGCTGCAGACCGCGCGAGTGCCGCTCGAAGAGCTGCGCCTTGAACTGGTGCTCCAGCAGCGACAGCCGGCGGCTCGCGGCGGGCACGGTGATGTGGCTGGCCTCGGCCGCGCGGGTCAGGTTGCGCAGCTCGGCGGCCTGCACGAACAGCGCGAGCGAGTCGAGGTCGGGGAGCATGGCGGTCGGCGGGGCGGGGGCTGGACGGTGCGCGGCGGCGCGACGCATTGCGCGGCACGCAAGCCGCCGTTGCCGGTTTTCCAATTCACCCGCGGAAACCGGACGCCTACAGTGCCACGCCATTGCACCGAATGGAAGGCGAGGCACCCCATGAAGCAGATGTTCATCGACGGCCGCTGGATCGACGCGCGCGACGGGCGCACGATCCGCGTGGTCTCGCCGGCCGACGGCGAGGCCTTCGACACGATCCCGCGCGGCGGCGCGCCCGAGGTCGACCTCGCGGTGGCCGCGGCCCGCGCCGCGCTCGACGGCCCCTGGGGCCGGATGACGGCGACCGAGCGCGGCCGGCTGCTGGTGCGCATCGGCGAGGCGATCCTCGCGCACGAGGACGAGCTGACCGCGATCGAGGCGCGCGACACCGGCAAGCCGATGAGCACCGCGCGCAACGACATCCGCGTGCTCGCCCGCTACTTCGAGTTCTACGGCACCGCCGCCGACAAGGTCCACGGCGAGACCATCCCCTTCGTCGCCGGCCACCAGGTGAGCCTGGTCCGCGAGCCGCTCGGCGTGACCGCGCACATCATCCCGTGGAACTACCCGGCGCAGATGCTCGGCCGCACCGTCGCGCCGGCGCTCGCGATGGGCAACGCCGCGGTCCTCAAGCCCGCCGAGGACACGCCGCTGTCGGCGCTGCGGGTGGCCGGGATCGCCGCCGCCGTCGGCCTGCCGCCGGGCGCGCTCAACGTCGTCACCGGTCTCGGCGAGGAGGCGGGCGCCGCGCTCGCCGCACATCCGGGCATCGACTTCGTGTCATTCACCGGCTCGAACGAGGTCGGCACGCTGGTCCAGCAGGCGGCCGCGCGCAACGCGGTGAAGTGCGTGCTCGAGCTCGGCGGCAAGTCGCCGCAGATCGTGTTCGACGACGTCGACGTCGAGCGCGCCGTGCCGATCGTCGTCCGCGCGATCGTGCAGAACGCCGGCCAGACCTGCACCGCGGGCAGCCGGCTGCTCGTGCAGCGCTCGGTCTACGACACCTTCGTCGGCCGCGTCGCCGAGGCCTTCGCGCGGGTGCGCGTCGGCACGCCGGAGATGGACCTCGACTGCGGCCCGGTGATGAACCCGGCGCAGCTCGCCCGCGTGCGGCGCTACGTCGACGGCGCGCGCGCGGCCGGCATCCCGGTGCTCGCCGAGGGCACGGTCGCCGACGGCGCGCCGCTCACCGGCTACTACGCGAGGCCGACGTTCTTCGGCCCGGTGCCGCGCGATGCGGCGATCGCCCGCGAGGAGGTGTTCGGTCCGGTGCTCGCCGCGATGCCCTTCGACGACGAGGCCGACGCGATCCGGCTCGCCAACGGCACCGACTACGGCCTGCTCGCCGCGGTCTGGACCGAGAACGCGGGCCGTCTGCACCGCGTGGCCAAGGCGGTGAAGGCCGGCCAGGTCTTCATGAACTGCTACGGCGCGGGCGGCGGCGTGGAGCTGCCCTTCGGCGGCACCAAGCGCAGCGGCCACGGCCGCGAGAAAGGGCTGCTGGCGCTCGAGGAACTCAGCACGACGAAGACGCTGGTGCACTGGCACGGCTGAGGCGCGCGCGGGGAGCACGGACCGGCTCGCGGCCGGTGCCCGTCCGCGACGCCGGGCCGAGGATCGTCACGTCCGTGACGATCTGCGCCGGCCCCGACGCGCGGTGCTCAATCCACCGTCGCCCCCGACGCCTTCACGATCCCCTGCCAGAGCTTCAGGTCGTCGCGCAGCAGCTTCGCGAGCTGGTCGGGCGTGGAGGGCGCGGGCTCCGCGCCCTGGCCGGCGAGCCGCTCCACCAGCGCCGGATCGGCCATCACCTTGTTGCCCTCGGCCGCGATCCGGTCCACCACCGCCTTCGGCGTGCCCGCCGGCGCGAAGAGCCCGTACCACGAGTTCGCGTGGTAGCCGGGCAGCGACTCGGCGAGCGTGGGCAACTCGGGCGCGAGCTTCGTGCGCTTCTCCGTCGCCACGCCGATCACCTTCAGCTGGTTCGCCTTCACGAACGGGATCACGCCGGGGAAGCTGCCGAAGGTGATCGGCACCTGTCCGCCGACCACGTCGGTCGCCGCCGCGGCCGCGCCGCGGTAGGGGATGTGGACGAGGTGGATGCCGGCCTGCTGGTTCAGCATCACGCCGAGCAGGTGGTTCAGCGTGCCGTTGCCGGCCGACGCGTAGTCGATGCGGCCGGGCCGCGACTTCGCGTAGGCGATCAGCTCCTTCAGCGTCGACGGCCCGAACGACGGGTTC
>JBAXJZ010000136.1:0-9070 GCA_037137595.1 Burkholderiales bacterium
TCGCCACCCAGGTGCTGCCGCTGGTGCTGGTGGTCTCGGCGCTGTCGGCGCTGCTCTTCCACTGGGGCGTGCTGTCGACCGTGGTCCGCGCGTTCGCCTGGGTGCTGGTGCGCACGATGGGCGTGGGCGGCGCGGTGGGCGTGTCGGCGGCGGCGAACGCCTTCGTGGGCATGGTGGAAGGCCCGCTGGTGATCCGCCCGTGGCTGGCGCGCATGAGCCGCGGCGAGCTCTTCGTGGTGATGAACTGCGGGATGGCCACCATCGCCGGCACCGTGCTCGTCCTCTACGCGGCGATGCTGCGGCCGATCCTGCCCGACGCGCTCGGACACCTGATGGCCGCCTCGGTCGTGGCCATCCCGGTGGCGATCGCCATCGCCGCGATCATGGTGCCCTCCGACACGCCGCCCGACCGCACGCCGATCGCGCTGGGCCGCGAGGATGCGAGCGCCATCGCCGCGGTCACGCGGGGCACGCTCGAGGGCGTGCAGCTGCTGATCAACATCGTCGCGATGCTGATCGTCTTCGTCGCGCTGGTGGCGCTCGCCAACGCCGCGCTCGCGCTGCTGCCCGAGGTGGGCGGCGCGCCGGTCAGCGCCGAGCGCATCCTGGGCGCGGCCTTCGCGCCGCTCGCCTGGCTGGTGGGCGTGCCCTGGGCCGAGGCCGGCGTCGCGGGCCAGCTGCTGGGCAAGAAGACGGTGCTCAACGAGTTCGTGGCCTACGCCGACATGGCCGCGCTGCCCGCCGAGTCGCTGTCCGTCCGCTCGCGGCTGCTGATGACCTACGCGCTCGCCGGCTTCGCGAACTTCGGCAGCCTGGGGATCATGCTGGGCGGACTCGCCCCGCTGCTGCCCGAGTCGCGCCGGGGCGACCTCGCCCGGCTCGCGTCGAGGTCGCTGCCCGCGGGCCTGCTCGCCACCTGCGTGACCGGCGCGCTGGTCGGCCTGGTGTTCTGAGGCGAGGCGCGATGGACCGCTTCAAGCAGATCGAGACCTTCGTCGCCGTGGCCGCGCGCGGCAGCCTCTCGGCCGCGGCGCAGCTCGAGGGCGTGGCGCCCGCGGTGATCGGCCGCCGGCTCGACGCGCTGGAGGAGCGGCTGGGCGTGAAGCTGATGGTGCGGACCACGCGCCGCATCACCCTCACCTTCGAGGGCAGCGCCTTCCTCGAGGACTGCCAGCGCATCCTGAACGACTACCACAACGCCGAGGCCTCGGTCTCGGCCGGCGGCGTGAAGGCGAGCGGACACGTGCGGGTCACCGCGCCGGCGGGCTTCGGCCGTCGCCACGTCGCGCCGCTGGTGCCGGCCTTCCTCGCCGCGCACCCGGACGTCACCGTCTCGCTCGACCTGTCGGACCGCCTCGTGGACATCGTCAACGAGGGCATCGACGTCGCGGTGCGGATCGGCTCGCTCGACGACTCCTCGCTGGTCGGCATCAGGCTCGCCGACAACCAGCGCGTCGTGGTCGCGAGCCCCGCCTACCTCGCGGCCCGCGGCACGCCCGAGCATCCCGACGACCTGCAGCGCCACGCCTGCCTCACCTTCGGCACCAGCGGCAACCAGGCGCGCGGCTGGCTCTTCACCGTCGACGGAGCGCTCACGCCGGTCCGGGTGAGCGGGCCGCTGGAGTGCAACGACGGCGCGGTGCTGCACGCGTGGTCGCTCGCCGGCCACGGCCTCGCGTGGCGCTCGATGTGGGAGGTGGCCGACGAGATCGCATCGGGCCGCCTGGTCACCGTGCTCGACGCCTACCGCGCGCCCGACAACGCGATCCACGCGTTGTTCCCGCAGCGCCGTCACCTGCCGCTGCGGGTGCGGATGTTCATCGACCACCTGAAGCACACCTACGGCAACCCCGCCTACTGGGTGGGGACCTCGCGTCCCGACGCCGAGTAACGCGCGGCCCCGCTCGCGGTATCCTCGGCCGCACACCGGCGCGCCGAACCCGTCGTGCCGCCTCCCGCCCGCCTACCGATCCCGCCATGACCACCCCCACCCTGTTCACCCCGATCCGCATCGGCGCGCTCGACTGCCCCAACCGCGTGCTGATGGCGCCGCTCACCCGCTGCCGCGCCGACGCCGACACCCTCGCGCCGCGCGCGCTCAACGCCGAGTACTACGCGCAGCGCGCGAGCGCCGGCCTGATCGTCTCCGAGGCCACCCAGGTCGAGCCGCGCGGGCTCGGCTACATGCGCACGCCCGGCTGCTACTCGAACGCGCAGCGCGATGGCTGGAAGCTCGTCGCCGACGCCGTCCACGCGAAAGGCGGCCGCATCGTCGCGCAGATGTGGCACGTGGGCGCGGTCTCGCACCCCGACCTGCAGCCGGGCGGCCTGCTGCCCGTGTCCTCGTCCGAGTACACCGCGGTCGGCACCATCCACGGTCCGCAGGGCAAGAAGGACCGCGTGCCCGCACGCGCGCTCGCCACCGAGGAGGTGCGCGCGATGGTGGGCACCTACCGCAACGCCGCGAAGGTGCTGAAGGACGCGGGCCTGGACGGCGTCGAGATCCATTCGGCCAACGGCTACCTGCTCGAGCAGTTCATCCGCGACTCGGTGAACCGTCGCACCGACGAGTACGGCGGCAGCGTGCAGAACCGCATCCGCCTCACGCTCGAGTGCATCGACGCGGCCATCGAGGTGTTCGGCCGCGATCGCGTCGGCATCCGCCTGTCGCCGGTCACCGGCGCGAACAGCTGCCCGCAGGACTCCAACCCGCAGGCCACCTACATGGCGCTGGTGGAGGCGCTGGACGCACGCGGCATCGCGTTCCTCCACTTCATCGAAGGCAACACGGGCGTCGAGCACCACGCCCGCGGCTTCGACTTCGGCGCGGCGCGCCGCGCGTTCCGCGGCACCTACATCGCGAACAACAAGTACACCCGGGGCATGGCGGTCGAGGCGCTCGCCTCGGGCGCGGCCGACGCGGTGGCCTTCGGCGTGCCCTTCATCTCGAACCCGGACCTGCCGCGCCGCCTCGAGCTCGACGCGCCGCTCGCGCCGGCGAACACCAAGACGTACTACGGGCCGGAGGAAGTGGGGTACACCGACTATCCGGCGCTCGAGACGGCCTGAGCGGCACCACCGGACCGGGCCGCCCGCGCGGTCCGGCCCGGGGTGTCACGCGTCGGCAGGCTGGTGGACGCGGATCCTGGGCACGAGCTTGGCGCGAAGCTCACGGTCCGCCACCCGCAGGTCGTACTCCGACTGCAGGTTGAGCCAGAACCTGGGCTCCATCCGGAAGAACAGCCCGAGACGCAGCGCCGTATCGGCCGTGATCGGCCGCTGACCGTTGACCAGTTCACTGATTCGACTGGGCGACACGTCGATGTCCGCCGCGAGTTGTCGGGCGCTGATGCCGAGGGGCTTCATGAAGTCCTCGAGCAGGATCTCGCCGGGGTGAATCTCTTCGAGCAGCTTGGCCATCCTGCGAATCCCTAGTGATAGTCGACGATCTCGACGTCATGGGCTCCGTCGGCCTTCCAGACGAAGCAGACCCGCCACTGATCGTTGACACGGATGCTGTACTGGCCCCTGCGGTCCCCTTTCAGGGCCTCCAGCTGATTGCCTGGCGGAACCCTGAGCGTGGAGAGCTCCGAGGCCGCGTGGAGTTGCAGCAACTTGCGCCTCGCGACGCGTTCGATGTTCCGAAAGCGCGACACCGGGCGACTCCGGAAAAGCGCCGCCGTGTCCTCGCATGCGAACGAGCGGATCATGCCACAGAGTGATCCGTATCACGGAAACCGTCAAGCAGAACAATCGGAATCCCCGATGGTCAGTCTGACGTGTCGCGATCGAACACGAACGCATCCATCGACAGCATCCGCGCCACCACCCCGCCGTCGACCACCTCGCCGCGCACGGTCGGCCCGGCCGCGCCGGCCGCCACGAGCAGCGGCAGCCAGTGGTCGTCGGTGGGATGGGCGCGTTCGAAGTGCGGCGCGCGTATCGGCGCGTCGCGCAGCGCATCGAGGTCGCCGCGCCGCACCGCGTCGCGCGCCCAGCCCACGAACTCGGACACGTAGTCCACGTCGTCCGGCGTCCGGACGAAGAACTCGCGCAGGTTGTGCGTGAGGCTGCCCGAGCCCACCACCAGCACGCCCTCGCCGGCCAGCGGCGCGAGCGCGGCGCCCAGCCGCAGCCCGCCCTCGGCATCGAGGTCGTGGGGCATCGACACCTGCACCACCGGCACGTCCGCGTCCGGGTACATGTGGCGCAACGGCACCCAGGCCCCGTGGTCCAGCCCGCGCGACGGATGCACCGACGCGCTCCAGCCCGCGTCGCGCAGCAGCGCGGCGACACGCGCGGCGAGCGCGGGGTCGCCCACGGCCGGATACCGCAGCGTGTAGAGCACCGACGGGAAGCCGCCGAAGTCGTGGACCGTCTCGGGGGCCGACGCGCCGGTGACCTGCACGCCGCGCGTCATCCAGTGCGGCGAGACGATCACCACCGCACGCGGCCGCGGCAGCCGCTCGGCCAGCGCGTGCACGCGCGGACCGGCGACACCCGGCTCGATCGCCCAGGTGGGCGCGCCGTGCGAGACGAAGACAGTGGGCAGGCGGTTCATGGCGGACTCCTCGAAGCGTGAAGGACGCGCCGGACGGGGCGAACCGAACGGCGCGTCCGGGCGGCGTCGGCCGATCGGGGCGAGACGCACGGCGTCCGGCCCCGCATCGGCGTGACTCAGGCGGCCGCGCCGGCCACGCGCACGCCCGCCGGGCGACGCGCGCCACCCAGCGCGAACGCGCCGTCGCCGAGCAGCGCCACCGCGACGGACAGCAGCACCAGCACCACCGGGTACTCCCAGCCGCCGTTGGCCGCGGTGAACAGCCAGCCGTTGGCCAGGTGCACGCTGGCCGCGCCGAGCAGCACCGGCACCGCCGCGATCGCCACCCAGCTCGACCGCAGGCCCACGATCAGCGCGAGGCCGCCGAGCACTTCGAACGCGGTCACCGGATACGCCATCCAGCCGGGGAAGCCCACCGAGGCGAAGAAGCCCGCGGTGCCGGGCAGCGTGAACACGAAGACCTTCAGCAGGCCGTGCGCGAGCAGCACGGTGCCGAGGACGATGCGCAGCAGCGCGGCGGCGAGGTCGGTACGGGTCGAGGTCATGACGGACTCCATCGAAGTCGGATTGAAGGGACGGGATCGGTCGCGGCGTCAGGACGGCCCGGCCGGGAGACCGTTCCGTGCCGGAGTCGCCGGTGTCGGCCGTGCGATGGAGCAAAGGATGGAGGTTGCGCGGTTCGGGATAAACCCGCTCCGACGAGATGAATTGTTCCTATAATCGGAACGATCAAGTCGAGGGAGTGCGCCCGGATGGACCGGTTCGAGGAGATGCGCGTGTTCGCCGCCGTAGTGGAGGCCGGCAGCTTCGTGGCCGCGGCCGACGCGCTCGACCGCTCGAAGGCGAGCGTCTCGCGCCACGTCGCGGACCTGGAGGCACGGCTGGGCGTGCGGCTGCTGCACCGGACCACGCGGCGCCTGTCGCTCACCGACGAGGGCGAGCTCTTCCACGCGCGCTGCACCGCGCTGCTCGCGGGCCTGGAGGAGGCCGAGGCCGAGCTCGGCGCGCGCAGCGCCGAGGTCGCGGGCCTGCTCCGGGTCAACGTGCCGGTGAGCTACGGCATCCTGGTGCTGGCGCCGCTGTGGGCGGGCTTCCTCGCCGCGCACCCGCGGCTCGAGCTCGAGGTGGTGCTCGCCGACCGCCGTGTGGACCTCGTCGAGGAGGGCTTCGACCTCGCGGTTCGCATCTCGCGGCTGCAGGACTCCTCGCTGGTGAGCCGACGGCTCGGCGCAGTGCGCTCGCTGCTCTGCGGGTCGCCGGCGTACCTCGCGCGCCGCGGCGCGCCCGGGCATCCGTCGCAGCTCGCCGACCACGACGTGCTCGCCTACACCCCGCCCTCCACCGGCGACAGCTGGCGCTTCGACGGCCCCGGCGGCGACTCGACCACCGTCCGCGTGTCGCCGCGCATGCGCAGCAACAGCGGCGACACGCTGCGCGCGGCCGCGCTCGGCGGCGCGGGCATCGTGCTGCAGCCGGACTTCCTCGTGGGCGAGGACGTGGCGCGCGGCGCGCTGGTGGAGCTGATGCCCGCGTGGCGCTCGCCGGAGCTCGACGTGCACGCGGTGTGGCCGTCACGGCGGCACGCGCCGCCGAAGCTGCGGCGCATGGTCGAGTGGCTCGCGCAGTCGCTGGCCGAGCCCCGCACGAACCCGGCCGAGCCCCGCACGAAGCCGACCGAGTCCCGCACGAAGCCGGCCGGACCTCGCACGAAGCCGGCCGGGCGGTCGATCGAGGCACCGGGCGCGCGCCGCCGCCGATGACCCCGCCGTGGCGGTCGCCCGCGCGCCTCCGTAGACTGCGGCGCTCATGCAGACCGCCCGCCCCGCCGGAGAGCCCCCGATGTTCCCGAGAAACGCCTGGTATGCCGTCGCCTGGGAGCACGAGCTCGGCGACGCGCCGCACGCGGTCCGCGTGCTCGGCCACGACCTCGTGCTGTTCCGCGGCGAGGACGGCGTGCCCGCGGCGCTCACCGACGCCTGCCCCCACCGCCGCCTGCCGCTGTCGATGGGACGCGTGCAGGGCGACGCGATCGAATGCGGCTACCACGGCATGCGCTTCGGCCGCGACGGCGCGTGCGTGCGCGTGCCCGGCGGCGGCCGCATCCCCCCGGCCGCGCGCGTGCGGGCCTGGCCGCTCGCCGCGCACCTCGGCCTGCTCTGGGTCTGGACCGGCGAGGCCGCGCTCGCGGACCGCGCGCTGCTGCCCGAGGTCGACCACTGGGGCGATCCCGCCTGGGGCGTGAACCGCGGCGACTCGATGCGCGTGGCCGCGAACCAGCTGCTGATCACCGACAACCTGCTCGACCCGTCGCACGTCGCCTGGGTCCACCCCGGCTCCTTCGGCAACGCGGCCTGCGAGGACACGCCGCTGCGCGTTCACGAGGGCACCGACCGCGTGTCGGTCTCGCGCTGGATGACCGACGTCGAGCCCGCGCCCTTCTACGCGCCGCTGCTGCCCTTCGGCGGCCGCTGCGACCGGCTGCAGCACTACGAGGTCCGGCTGCCGGGCGTGGCGCTCGCGCGCGCGGTCTTCGTGCCGGCCGGCACGGGCGGCGACGGCCGGCCGCTGCCGTCCGAGGCGTTCCGGATGGACAGCTGGAACCTGCTCACGCCGATCGACGACGACGCCACCCGCTACTTCTGGATGCAGCTGCGCAACGTGCGGCCCGACGACGACGGGCTGTCGGCGCAGCTCGCCGCCTCCGTGCGCGCGGCGTTCGAGGAGGACCGCGTGGTGCTGGAGGCGGTGCACCGCGGGCTGCGCGCCGATCCGTCGCCCACCGTGCCGCTCGCGATCGATGCGGCGCCGGTGCGCTATCGGCGGCTGGTGGCGCGTCGCGTCGAGGCAGAAGCCGGGGCGTCCTGAGCCGACCCGCTCGCCCCCGGCTCCTGCCGGATCACCCTTCTTCGACGAAGACCCGCATCCGCGGCGCGAGGTGCCACGGCCACGGTCACACGGGATCGTCGAGTTCCGGATCGGGAACGCGGTGATGCCCGAGCCGATGACGCCGCGGATGACCGCCGACGACATCGCGGCCGACGGCTTCGAGCATCCCGCAACCCCCCGATCCGGCGGGGCGGGCGACCGCTGATGCGCCTATACTCGCCGCCGTCGCGACGCGGAGCCGACACGGTCCGCGACGCGCCCGACACACTCGATCACACGGCGCGCAACGAGCGCGGCAGGGAGCGCGAATGACCTTCTCAGGTGGGATGCTCTGGTGGACGCTGCTCGGCGCGTTGCTGGGCTGGGTCGGCGCCTGGTGGCTCGGCCGCTCGACGCAGCGGCTGCTGACCGAGCCGGTGGTGCGCATCGTCGAGCGCCAGCTCGACAACCCGCAGCACCTGATGCGGATCCAGCATCTCGATAGCGAGCTGATGGCCGCGCGGGCCGAGGCCGCCGCGCAGCGCGCGCGCGCCGACGAGCTCGCGGCCGCGCCGCCGCAGGTCGTCGAGAAGGTCATCACCCGCACCGTCGAGAAGCCGGTCGACCGCATCGTCGAGAAGTACCTCGACCGCGTCGTCGAGAAGCCCGTCGAGCGGATCGTGGAGAAGACCGTCGAGCGCGTGGTGCCCGACCTCGCCGCGATCGCCGAGCGCGACGCCGCGCTGCGCGCGCGGCAGCTGCGCATGGAGCACCTCGAAGCCCTGTCCGCCGTGCAGGCCGAACGCCTCGCCGAGGTCCGCGCCGCCGCCCTCGCCGACCTGCGCAGCGGCACGCCCGCCGGCACGGCGCCGATGCACGCCGCCCCCGCCGCGCGCGACACCGACATCGAGGTGGTCGAAGGCATCGGGCCGAAGATCGCCGAGCTGCTGCGCGCGCGCGGCCTGGGCTCGTTCGGCGCGCTGGCCGACGCCTCGCCCGGCACGCTGCGCGAGATCCTCGCCCACAGCGGCCCGGCCTACCGCATCGCCGACCCGAGCACCTGGCCCGAGCAGGCCCGCCTCGCCGCCGACGGCCGCTGGGACGAGCTGCGCCGCCTGCAGGAAGCGCTGACCGCGGGCCGTCGCCCCGGCACCAAGGGAGACCTCGCATGACCGCCGCGACCTTCGACGGCACCCTCGAGGGCGCGCCGCGCGCCAGCGTCGAGGACGCCTGGCGCACGCTGAACACCCGCTACGCGACGGGCACGGCCGTGCTCGTGGCCGCGCTCGCGCTGCTGTGGCTCCTGGGCATGGGCCCGCGAAGCGCCCCCGTGGAGGCGCCGACGGCGATGAGCTCGACCACGCTCGGCCCCGCGACCGAGCCCGCCGCGCGCGCCACGGCCTCGCCGGGCGGCGCGGTCACCGCCTCCGGCGCGATCCCGAACGGCGCCGCGCGCACGGCCGAGCGCTGGCTCGCGAGCTTTTTCTCGCGCGCGGCGACGGCCTCGGAAGCAGCGCGGCGCTCGCGCTCGAGCTCCTCGCGCAGGCGCGCGGCCTCGGCCTTGGCGGCCTCGAGCGCGGCGGCGGCGGCCTCGGCAGCGGCGGCTTGCTTGGCGGCGGCGGCCTCGGCCTCGGCAGCGCCAGC
>JBAXJZ010000137.1:0-9038 GCA_037137595.1 Burkholderiales bacterium
CGCCGCCGACACCGCGCCCAGTGCGAGGCCGATCGCCAGCGCGACGGCGCGCAGCCGGCGCGCGAGCGCGCCCGCGTCGTGGACGGTCCGGAACGGTGGGGGCATCGGTGGGCGGGTCGCGTGTCGTCCGGCATGGACGGTCCCCGGGCCGGTGGGGTGGGCCGGGGTCGGCGCAGCTTACCCGTTGGGAGGAGGCGCGGGGCACCGACGGGACGCCCCGCAACGGTTTGCGATGTGCGCCGGCGACGGTCGCGCCCCCCGCCCCGGTCCGGTGCGGTCGCGGCGTCGACCGCGGTCCATCCCGGGTGCGGCGCCGCACCAAATTTGTCCAGGACAAAGCGGAGGCCCCCTTCGGACCCTGCGAAACAGGCTGGCGTGGCGGTGGCACGGCCCTTGCCTTGGGTCCCCCCGGTCCAACGTCCCCCACCCGGGGCCGGGCACCCGCCCGCCCCCCGACCGGAGCCCGAATCCATGTCCGTGATCCAACGCCGTCGCAGATTCTTCGCCGGAGCCGCCGTCGCCGGCGGCGCACTGGGCGCGCCCGCGGTCCTGCGCGCCCAGAACCGCACGGTCTTCAACTGGAAGATGACCAGCGCCTACGTGAAGGGCTCGCCGTTCTACATGGACGGACCCGGCAGCGCGACCGACCTCGCCAGGCGCATCCGCGAGATGTCCGATGGGCGCCTGAACATCCAGGTCTTCGGCGCGGGCGAGCTGGTGCCGGCCTTCGAGGGCTTCGACGCGGTCCGTGCCGGCACCGTGGAGATGAACCACGCGAACAGCTACTTCTGGACCGGCAAGACCTTCGCCGCGCAGTACTTCACCGCCGTGCCCTTCGGCATGAACTTCCAGGGCATGAACGGCTGGCTCTACGACGGCGGCGGCCTCGCGCTGTGGAACGAGGTCTACGAGCCGTTCGGGATGATCGCCATGCCCTGCGGCAACACCGGCGTGCAGATGACCGGCTGGTTCAAGAAGGAGATCAACTCGGTCGCCGACCTGAAGGGCCTGAAGATGCGGATCCCCGGACTCGCGGGCCGCGTCTACGCGAACCTCGGCGTCGACGTGAAGGTGCTGCCCGGCGGCGAGATCTTCCCCGCGCTCGAGCGCGGCGTGATCGATGCCGCCGAGTTCGTCGGCCCCTTCCAGGACCGGCGCCTGGGCCTGCAGAAGGCCGCGAAGTACTACTACACGACGGGCTGGCACGAGTCGGCGACCGTCTCCGAGCTGCTCATCAACAAGGCCGCGTGGCAGAAGCTGCCCAAGGACCTGCAGTCGATCGTCGAGAACGCCGCGGCCGCCTGCAACGTGATCAGCGAGGGCTGGTGCCAGCGCAACAACTCCGAGGCGATGGAGGACCTGGTGAAGAACCAGAAGGTGATCGCCAAGCCGCTGCCCGACTCGGTGATCGCCGCGCTGCGCGCCGAGACCGACAAGGTGCTCGCCGAGGCGATCGCGAAGGACCCGCTGACGAAGAAGGTCCACGAGTCGTACTTCGCGTTCAAGGCGAAGTTCGACCGCTGGTCCGAGACGAGCGAGGAGCACTACCACGTCAAGGTGCGCGGCTGATCCGATGGAACCGACGGGGGAGGGGCCGGTCGCGCGCGTCGCGGCCGGCATCGAGGCGCTGATCGACGCCGCGGGCCGGCTCACGCTCTGGCTCGCGCTCGCGATGATCTCGCTGGTGGCGATCAACGTGCTGCTGCGCTACTCGCTCAGCCTGGGCTCGGTCTGGGCGCAGGAGCTCGAGTGGCACCTGCTCGCGGCGCTGATCATGCTCGGCATGAGCCACGCGCTGCAGCGCGGCGACGACGTGCGCGTCGACCTGTTCTACGCGCGCTTCGGTCCGGCGACGAAGTGGTGGGTCGACCTCGTGTCGCTGCTGCTGCTGCTCGCGATCGCGGCGATCCTGACGAAGCTGTCGCTGCCCTATGTCGCGCAGGCGTGGGCGATCGGCGAGCGCTCGAACGACCCCGGCGGCATCCCGTGGCGCTGGGCGGTGAAGTCGCTGATCCCGATCGGGTTCGGGCTGATCGCGCTGCATGCCGTCGCGGCGATCCTGCGGCTGGTCGCGCGTCGCCCCGCCGTCGCGACCGTGGAGGCGGGCCGTGGCTGACCTCTCCAACTACGCGATCCTGATGGTGGTCGCGTTCTTCGGGATGCTGATGATCGGCATCCCGGTGGCGGCCTCGCTCGCCACCGTGGGCTTCGTCTTCGGCTGGCTCGGCTTCGGCGACTCGCTGTTCAACCTGCTGCCGGCGCGCGTGTACGGCGTGGTCGCGGGCTACCAGTGGATGTCGATCCCGCTGTTCGTCTTCATGGGGGTGATGCTCGAGAAGTCGCGGCTCGCCGACGACCTGCTCGACGTGATGGGCCATCTCGCCGGCGGCGTGCGCGGCGGCATGGGCGTGGGGATCATCCTGTTCGGCGTGCTGATGGGCGCGACCACCGGCATCGTCGGAGCGACGGTCATCACGCTGGGGCTGCTGACGCTGCCCACGCTGATCCGGCGCGGCTACGACAAGAGCATCGCCTGCGGCGCGATCTGCGCGTCGGGCACGCTCGGCCAGATCATCCCGCCGAGCCTGATCCTGATCCTGCTCGCCGACATCATGCAGCTGTCGGTGGGCACGCTGTTCGCGGCGGCCGTCGTGCCCGGCCTGCTGCTCGCCGCGGTGTACATCGTCTACCTGCTGATCCTGGGCTGGCTCAAGCCCGACTCGATGCCGCCGATCCCGATCGAGGAACGCAGCCAGGTGAGCCGCGCCGAGCTCAGGCGCCGCGTGTGGAAGGTCGTCGTGCCGCCGATCGCGCTGGTCGTCGCGGTGCTGGGCTCGATCGTGGGCGGTGTCGCCGCGCCCACCGAGGCCGCGTCGATGGGCGCGGTGGGTTCGGTGCTGATCACCGTGATCTCGGGCCGCTTCAGGTTCGCGGTGCTCAAGCAGGTCGCGCTCGAGACCAGCAAGATCACCGCGGTGATGATGTTCATCCTCGTGGGCGCGCAGGTCTTCGCACTGGCCTTCCGAGGGCTGCACGGCGAAGACGTGATCACGCGCCTGTTCGAATGGCTGCCCGGCGGCGTGAACGCCGACATCTGGTTCATGATGGCCCTGATCTTCGTGCTCGGCTTCTTCATCGAGTGGATCGAGATCAGCTACATTGCGGTCCCGCTGTTCCTGCCCGTGCTGCTTGCGCAGGGCGTGGACCCGGTCTGGATCGCGATCCTCGTCACGGTGAACCTGCAGTCGTCGTTCCTCACGCCGCCGTTCGGCTGGGCGCTCTTCTACCTGAAGGGCGTCGCGCCGCCGGAGGTGACGATCAAGGACATCTACAAGGGGGTCGTGCCCTTCATCCTGCTGCAGGGCATCACCCTCGTGCTGGTGTTCTTCTATCCGCAGCTCGCGCTGTGCCTGCCGAAGGCCATCGTGTGGTGAGCCCGGAGACCTTCCGATGCTGAACACCCCGGCCGCCCTCGGCGGCATGGTCGTCGCGCCCCACCACCTCGCCGCGCAGGCGGGCCGTGACGTGCTGCGCGACGGCGGCAACGCCGTCGAGGCGATGGTCGCCGCGGCCGCGGCGATCGCCGTCGTCTATCCGCACATGAACGCGATCGGCGGCGACGGCTTCTGGGTGATCCACGAGCCGGGCCGCGAGCCGATCGCGGTCGAGGCCTGCGGCCCGGCCGCCGCCCGCGCCGACCGTGCGTTCTACGCGGGGCTGGACGCGATCCCGTCGCGCGGGCCGACGGCCGCGCTCTCCGTGGCCGGCACGGTCTCGGGCTGGGCCACCGCGCTCGAGGCCGCGCGCGCCTGGGGCCCGGCGCGGCCCCTGCCGCGGCTGCTCGCCGACGCGATCCGCCACGCGCGCGACGGTGTCGCGGTGAGCGCCAGCCAGTCGGCGCTGACCCGAGACAAGCTGCCCGGCCTGAAGGACGCGCCCGGGTTCGCGCAGAGCTATCTGGTCGACGGCGCACCGCCGCGCGTGGGCCACCTGCTGCGGCAGCCCGAGCTCGCCGCGACGCTCGAGGCGCTCGCCGCCCGCGGCCTCGACGACTTCTACCGCGGCGGCGTCGCCGAGCGGCTCGCCGCGGGCCTGGCCGCCGCAGGCAGCCCGGTCTCGGGCGAGGACCTCGCGCGCTATCGGGCCCGCGTCGTCGAGCCGCTCGCGGTGCGGCTGTCGGATGCTCGGGTCTTCAACCTGCCGCCGCCCACGCAGGGCCTGTCGACGCTGATGATCCTCGGGATCTTCGAGCGCCTCGGCGTGCGCGAGGGCGAGGGCTTCGCGCACCTGCACGGGCTGGTCGAGGCGACCAAGCGCGCATTCCGCGTCCGCGACCGGCTCGTCACCGACCCGGACCGGCTGCCCTCGGACCCGCGCGCGCAGCTCGAGCCCGCGGTGCTGGACGCGCTCGCGCGCGACATCGATCCCGCGCGCGCGCTGCCCTGGCCCGATCCGGCGAAGCCCGGCGACACGATCTGGATGGGCGCCGTCGACCGCGCGGGCCGCGCGGTCAGCTTCATCCAGAGCGTCTACTGGGAGTTCGGCTCGGGCGTGGTCGTGCCCGGCACCGGTGTCTGCTGGCAGAACCGCGGCACGAGCTTCTCGCTCGATCCGCGCGCGCTCAACGCGCTCGAGCCCGGCCGCAAGCCCTTCCACACGCTGAACCCGTCGCTCGCGCTCTTCGACGACGGCCGCACGATGCCCTTCGGCACGATGGGCGGCGAGGGCCAGCCGCAGACGCAGGCCGCGGTCTTCACGCGGTACGCGCGCTTCGGGTCCACGCTGCAGCAGGCGGTGACCGCGCCGCGCTGGCTGCTCGGCCGCACCTGGGGCGACGTGACGACCACGCTCAAGCTCGAGTCGCGCTTCGACCCGGCGCTGGTCGACGCGCTGCGCGCGGCGGGTCACGACGTCGAGGTGCTGCCGGCGGCGTTCAGCGACACGATGGGGCACGCGGGGGCGCTGGTGCGACATCCGGACGGACGCATCGAAGGCGCGGCCGATCCGCGCAGCGATGGGGCGGCGAGCGGTCTCTGACCGGTCGACGCCACGATCCGCGCCGACAGCGGGATCGCCTCGCCGCCGATCACCGGATGGCGCGACCTAGTAGCTCGTGCGGCACTGGGAGGGCGTCAGCCGGCCCGGCAGCGTCCCCGCATCGTAGGGGGACGATGCAGACCGGCAGTACCACATGATGCGCTGGCCCGGCGTGGTTCCGGCCGTCAGGTGCGCGGTGAAGCCGTCTGTCGGCACCAGCTTGAGCACGTTCTGGCCCGCCGGTGCGACGAGTGGGGTGAAGTGGATCGAGATGATGCCGTCCACGGGGCTGATGGAGATCGACGAGACGTAGCGCGTTGGCTCGGGCGAGACATAGCCGGCCTCGAAGGGCCGACCCTCGAACGCGTTTTCCTGGACGTACACCTTCGCATGGGCGGCCAGCGCCAGGCCCTCGGTCACCTGGGCCCGTGCGACGTGATCGCGGTAGGCCGGCACGGCGATCGCGGCGAGGATGCCGACGATCGCGACCGTGATCATCACTTCGATCAGCGTGAAGCCGTGGAGACGCTTCGGCATTGGGGGGATTCCGATCGCACGCCGGTGGATTGTCGGCGGCCTCCCCCCCTCGTGAACGCCGACGCCGGTCCGCCGCGACGTCCGGTCGCCGGCAGCCGACGTAACGGAGCCGGATCGTCCACCCCGTCCCTCGCGGGCGCGACGGCGGGCCGCTCTCTTCCCTGGCCGACGCGCTGCTAGCATCCGCGCATGCGCCTTCCCCTCGCCCTCCTCGTCGCCGCGGCGCCGGTCCTCGTCGTGGCCGCCGACCCCCTCGATGCCGTGGCCATCGGCCCCGCCTTCCGCATCGACCGCACCGAGGTCACCGTCGTGCGCTTCGACGCGTTCCTGAAGGCCACCGGCCGCACGAGCACCGCCGAGCGCGAGGGCGGCGGCTACGAATGGGGCGCGGGCTGGGAGCGCCGCCCCGGTTGGACCTTCCGTGCGCCCTCCGGTGCGCCGGCGCGGCCCGACGACCCGGCCGCCCACGTCAGCTGGTTCGAGGCCGAGGCCTTCTGCCGCTGGGCGGGCGGGCGCCTGCCCACCCGCGACGAATGGGCCGAGGCCGCCTACGTCGAGCGCCGCGCGCGGCCGCCCGCGCCCTTCGTCGCCGGCCGCCGCTATCCATACCCCACCGGCGAGACGCCCGAGGGCGCGAACCTCTCCGGGCCCGGCGACCGTTGGGAGCGGCACGCGCCCGCCGGCGCCACCGCCGCCGGCGTCAACGGCCTGCACGAGATGGCCGGCAACGTCTGGGAGTGGCTCGCCGACGCGCGCGGCGACGACCGGCTGACCGCCGGCGGCTCGTGGTGGTACGGCGCCTCGCAGACGCAGGAGAGCGGCATGCAGTGGAAGCCGGCGCGGTTCTTCGCGGTCTACGTCGGCTTCCGCTGCGTCTACCCGCCGGGCTGAGGCCGGCGCGCGCCGCGCGTATCATCGGCCGATCCGGATCGCAGGGAAACGACCATGAACGCACGCGTCGACGACGCGACCGCGCGCCGCGCCTACTACGACCGCATCGCCGGCCACTCGCTGAAGCCGCTGTGGGAGGTGCTGGCCGCGCTGGTGCCGCCCTCGCCGGTCACCGAGGCCGTGCCCGCGCTGTGGCGCTGGGCGGACGTGGCGCCCTTCATCGCGGAGGCCGGCTCGCTGATCACCGCGCGCGAGGCCGAGCGCCGCGTGCTGATCCTGGAGAACCCGGGCCTGCCCGGCCAGTCCACCACCACCTCCACGATGTACGCCGGCCTGCAGCTGATCCTGCCCGGCGAGGTCGCGCCCGCGCACCGCCACACGCAGTCGGCGCTGCGCTTCGTCGTCGACGGCGAGGGCGCCTACACCGCGGTCGACGGCGAGCAGGTCACGATGTCGCCGGGCGACTTCATCATCACGCCGATGTGGACCTGGCACGACCACGGCAACCCGGGCACCGAGCCGGTGGTCTGGCTCGACGGCCTCGACATCGCGGTGGTGCGGATGCTCGGCGCGCAGTTCCGCGAGAACCACGGTCACGAGTCGCAATCGGTCTCGCGCCCCGAAGGCGACGCCGCCGCGCGCTACGGCTCGGGCATGCTGCCGGTGGACTACACGCCGCGCAACGGCGTGACGCCGGTCTTCTGCTACCCGTACCGCACCTCGCGGGCCGCGCTCGCGACGATGGCCGACGGCCCGCGTCACCGCTGCCACGGCATCAAGATGCGCTACGTGAACCCGGCCACCGGCGGCGCGCCGATCGCCACCATCGGCGCGTTCCTGCAGTGGCTGCCCGAGGGCTTCGCCGGCGCGCCCTACCGCAGCACCGACGGCACGATCTTCACCGTGGTCGAGGGCTCGGCGCGCGTCGAGCTCGACGACCGCACGTTCGAGGTCGGCCCGAAGGACACCTTCGTGATCCCGTCGTGGCACCGCCACCGGCTGCACGCACGCGAGGACTGCGTGCTCTTCAGCTTCTCCGACCGACCCATCCAGCAGGCGCTGCACCTGTGGCGCGAGCACGAGGGCGAATGATGCCGACGCTCTACACCTACTTCCGCAGCTCCGCGGCGTTCCGCGTCCGCTGCGCGCTGAACCACAAGGGCATCGCCTGGACGCCCGAGGTGATCTGGCTGCTGTCCGACGAGCAGCGCTCCGACACCTACCGCGCGACCAACCCGCAGCGGCTCGTGCCGGCATTCGTCGACGACGACGGCAGCCGGCTCGGCCAGTCGCTCGCGATCATCGAGTACCTCGACGAGACCCGCCCCGGCCCGAAGCTGCTGCCCGCCGATCCGCTCGGCCGCGCGCGTGTCCGCTCGCTGTCGTTGCTGCTCGCCTGCGAGGTCCACCCGGTCAACAACCTGCGGATCCTGAAGTACCTGAAGCAGACCCTCGGCCATTCGCAGGCCGAGGCCGACGCATGGGTCCACCACTGGATCGCCGAGGGCCTCGCGGCCTTCGAGGCCGAACTCGCCGATCCGCGCACCGGCCGCTACTGCCACGGCGACACCGTCACGATGGCCGATTGCTGCCTGGTGCCGCAGGTGTTCAGCGCGCAGCGCTTCGCGTGCCCGCTCGACGCCTATCCGCGCACGATGGCGATCTTCGAGGCGCTGATGGCCCTGCCGGCGTTCGATGCGGCCCAGCCCTCGAAGCAGCCGGACGCGGCGCGGCTGAAGGGCTGAACGGCCGTGGCGTCCGGCGTCGTCCTGCACGCGCTGTCCGGCGGCCGCCTCGAGACGCGGCGCGCGATGATGTTCGCGGGCGTGTCGTCCGACGAGCGGATGGCGCTGCCCGTCGGCTGCTGGCTCGTCGTGCATCCGCGCGGTCGTCTCGTGTTCGACACCGGCCTGCACCCGGACACTGCCGCCGATCCGGTCGGTCGGCTCGGCGCGGGTCGCGCGTCCCGGTTCGCGGTCGTGTCCGCACCGGGCGACGACGCCGTCGCGTCGCTCGAGCGCCTCGGCCTTCACGCCGACGACGTCACCCACGTCGTCAACTCGCACCTGCACTTCGACCACTGCGGCTGCAACCGCTGCTTCACCCGCGCGCGGGTCCTGGTCCAGCGCGCCGAGCTCGACGCGGCGCGCGCCGCGCGCGTGGCCGGGCCGTCGGACCCGGCCGACTGGGACGACCCGGCCCGCCCGCCCGAGACGGTCGACGGCGAGCACGACGTGTTCGGCGACGGCACGGTCGTGCTGCTGCCCACGCCGGGCCACACGCCCGGCCACCAGTCGCTGCGCGCGGTCACCGGGTCGGGGCGCGTCGTGGTGCTGGCCGGCGACGCGGTCTACACCGAGCGCCATCTCGACGAGGACGCGCTGCCGCCGCCCGCGGCGGTCTGGCACCCGGCCTCGATGTCCGATTCGATGGCCCGCCTGCGTGCGATGCGCGACCGCGAGGGCGCGCTGCTCGTCTACGGCCACGACGACGCGCAATGGCGCGCGCTCGTCGGCGCGGGCGGGCGCATCGACTGAACCCGACGCGGCCCGAGCGGTCCGTCCGCCCCGATC
>JBAXJZ010000138.1:0-9035 GCA_037137595.1 Burkholderiales bacterium
CGATCGCCAAGAAATACACCAACCGCGGCCTGCAGTTCCTGGACCTGATCCAGGAGGGCAACATCGGCCTGATGAAGGCGGTGGACAAGTTCGAGTACCGTCGCGGCTACAAGTTCTCGACCTACGCCACCTGGTGGATCCGGCAGGCCATCACCCGCTCGATCGCCGACCAGGCCCGCACCATCCGGATCCCGGTCCACATGATCGAGACGATCAACAAGATGAACCGGATCAGCCGCCAGATCCTGCAGGAGACCGGCCAGGAGCCGGATCCGGCGATGCTGTCGGCGCGGATGGAGATGCCCGAGGACAAGATCCGCAAGATCCTCAAGATCGCCAAGGAGCCGATCTCGATGGAGACGCCGATCGGCGACGACGACGACTCGCATCTCGGCGACTTCATCGAGGACACCGCGACGCTGGCCCCGGCCGACGCCGCGCTGCACGGCTCGATGCGCGACGTGGTCAAGGAGGTGCTGGATTCGCTGACCCCGCGCGAGGCGAAGGTGCTGCGGATGCGCTTCGGCGTCGAGATGAGCACCGACCACACCCTCGAGGAAGTGGGCAAGCAGTTCGACGTCACCCGCGAGCGGATCCGGCAGATCGAGGCGAAGGCGCTGCGCAAGCTGCGTCATCCGTCGCGGGCCGACAAGCTGAAGTCGTTCCTCGAAGGGCAGTGACGGCCTCGGCCGGCGCGCGGCCGCCCGGATCGCTCGCGTTCCGGGTCCTGCCGCCGCTGGTCGTCGCGCTGTTCGCGCTGCGCGTCGCGCTTGCGACGCTGCCGGGGCTCTGGATCGACGAGGTGTTCTCGCTCCAGCACGCGCTCGGCCCGCTGTCGGGCATCTGGGGAGAGGGCTGGCGCCTGGAATCCAGTCCGCCGCTCTACTACTTCACGCTGTGGGTCTGGGTCCGCCTGGTCGGAGACGGCGAGGTCGCCGCGCGGATGCTCTCGGTGCTGCTCACCGTCGTGTCCACGCTGCTGGTGCGGCGCGCGGCGGTCACGCTCGCCGGGCGCGAGGCCGGCTGGATCGCGACGGCCTGCTGGCTGCTGCCCGCGCTGGCGGTCGAGTACTCGGTCGAGATCCGCCCCTACGCGCTGGTCGGCGTGCTGGTCGCGGCGGCGACGGCCGCGCTCGCACGCGCACTGGTCGACCATCGCACCGGCCGCATCGTCGATGCGCGGGGCACGGCGCGCGCGGTCGCGCCGATCGTCCTCGCCGCCGCCGCGATGTTCTACGCGCACACCACGACGTTCTCGGTGATCGCGGGTCTCGCCGCCGCCGCGGCGTTCCACGGCTGGCGCACGCGTGCCAGCGCGGGCTATGCGAGGGCCTGGGCGGCGGGGTGCGCGGCGACCGCGGTGCTCTGCCTGCCGCAGCTCGTCTTCGCTCTCGGCGTGATCGCGTCGAATCGCGCCGGTCTCGCGTGGATCCCGTCGTCGTTCGATCCTCACTATGTCTCGTGGGTGTTGCGCGAGTGGGTGATCGGACAGGTCGCCTGGCCGGCGGTGGCGTCCGTTCCGGTGGCCGTGGGGGTCTTCGCGGCGATCGCGGCGGCCGCGGCGAAGGTCCGCGACCGGGTCGAGGTGATCGCCGTCGGCGCGGTGCTCCCCGCGGTGGGCGCGTTCGCGCTGTGGATCGCGGGCGTGAACCAGGCGATCCTGATGCACCGGACGCTGCTGTGGACCTGGATCCCGGTGGCGGTGCTGCTCGGCTGCGCGGCGGTCCGCCTCGGCCGGCGTCCGCTGCTCGCGGCGGGCGCCGTCGCCCTCGCGATCTCCGCGTCGACGACGGCCACGTGGATCGCGCGGCACGACCTGCAGCGGCCGTGGCACGCGGCGCTGCGCGAGCTCGAGGCGAAGGTCCGCCCCGGCGATCGCCTGCTGCTGCTCGATCCCGAGGTGGGCTGCCTCGTGGCGCGCTACGCGGGCCCGGCCGTGCGCGAGGCCCCGCGGGTCAGGCTGCGGCTGCCCACGCATCCGCCACCCGACACGGGCCAGCGGATCGCTCTCGGCTGCAACGAGCTGCCGGAGGTCGGCCTCGCCGACGTCGGATCCGCCTCGCCGGCCGGCGACTGGCTGCTCACCGGAGACGACCGCCAGCGCCGGGATGCCCGCGCCCGGGTCGCCGAGCTGTCCGACCGCTTGGTCGAGGACGACGCCGTCTCGATCGGGCCGTTCCTGCTGGCGTTGCGCGTCTCGGCCTCCCGATCGCCGAGATAAGGAAGGTCTTCACACGGCGATCACCGGCCTCGCCGTACAGTCACCGGATGTCCGACGCCCCCCCGATCGACTTCGCCGGGCGCCGCGTCCTGGTGACCGGCGGTCTCGGATTCATCGGTTCCAACCTCGTCCGCCGGCTCGACGCGCTGGGCGCTCAGGTGCTCGTCGCCGACGTCCTGCTGTCGGGGCATGGCGGCAATCCGGAGAACCTGGCGGGCGTCTCGTCGCGTGTCGACGTGCGGCACTGCGACCTGCGCGAGCCCTCGGTGCTGCCCGCGCTGCTCGACGGTCGCGACATCGTCTTCAACCTCGCGGCGCAGACGAGCCACATGGGCTCGATGGCCGACCCGCTCGCCGATCTCTCGATCAACGCGGCCGCGCAGCTGCAGCTGCTCGAGGCCTGCCGGCGGGTCGCGCCCGGCGCGCGGATCGTCCACACCAGCACGCGTCAGGTCTACGGCACGCCGATGCGGCTGCCGGTCGACGAGACGCATCCGACGGTGCCGGTCGACGTCAACGGCTGGAACAAGCTCGCCGGCGAGGGCTACCACCGGCTGTACCACCGGGTGCACGGGCTCTCGACGACGGTGCTGCGGCTCACCAACACGTTCGGGCCGCGGATGCGGATCCGCGACGCCCACCAGACCTTCCTCGGCGCGTGGATCGGCCGCATCGTCCGGGGCGAGCCCTTCGAGGTCTGGGGCGGCGCGCAGCGACGCGACCTGTGCCACGTCGACGACGCGGTCGACGCGCTGCTGCGCGCGGCCGACCCCGCGCTGGCGGGCGGCGTCTACAACCTCGGCGGCGCCGCGTCGGCGACGCTGCTCGAGATCGCCGACGCGCTGGTGGAGGCCGCCGGCGGCGACTACCGGCTGCGGCCTTATCCGGCCGATCGCCGGCCCATCGACATCGGCGACTACGTCGCCGACGACGGCGCGTTCCGGGGCGCGACAGGCTGGCGGCCCGCGGTCGGGCTGCGCGACGGGCTGCGCGACACCGTCGCGTTCTTCCGCGCGCGCGCGGAGCACTACGCGTGAACGCAGCGGTCCCGCCGGCAGGCGGGTCGGAGATCGCGCAGGTCGACCCGCGTGCGGGCTACCTCGAGCAGCGCGACGCGATCGACGCCGCGATCGCGCGCGTGATGGCCGCGGGCGCCTACGTGCTCGGGCCCGACGTCGACGCGTTCGAGACCGCCTTCGCGCGCTACCTCGGCATCGGGCACGCGGTCGGCGTCGCCAACGGCACCGACGCGATCGCGCTCGCGCTGCGGGCGCTGGGTGTCGCCCCCGGCGACCGCGTCGCGACGGTCTCGCACACCGCGGTGCCCACGGTCGCCGCGATCGCGATGACCGGCGCGGTGCCGGTCTGGGTCGATGTCGACCCGATCCGCCGCACGATGGACCCGGCCGGCCTCGAGGCCGCGCTGCGCGGGCCGCGCGTCGCGGCGATCGTCGTCGTTCACCTCTACGGGCAGCCGGCCGACCTCGACGCGATCGGGGCGCTCGCCCGCCGGCACGGCACGCCGATCGTCGAGGACTGCGCGCAGGCGCACGGCGCGCGCTGGCGAGGCCGGCAGGTCGGTACCGTCGGCGACGTCGCCGCGTTCAGCTTCTACCCGACGAAGAACCTCGGCGCGTTCGGCGACGGCGGCCTGGCGGCGACCGATGACGCGGCCCTCGCCGCGCGGCTGCGCGCGCTGCGCCAGTACGGCTGGGACGCCGCGCGGATCAGCGGGGAGGCGGGCGTCAACAGCCGGCTCCACGCGCTGCAGGCCGCGATCCTCGGCGTCCGCCTGCCGCGGCTCGACGACGACAACGCGCGCCGGATCGCGCTCGCCGACGGGTACGACGCGCTGCTCGCCGACCTGCCGCTCGAGCGGCCTCGACGGTTCGCCGACAGCGCGCCGGTGTTCCACCAGTACGCGATCGAGGTCGACGCGCGCGACGCGCTGCGCGACGCGCTCGCCGCCCGCGGCGTGGCGACCGGCGTCCACTACCCGGTGCCGGCGCACCTGCAGCCGGCGTTCCGCGACCTGCCGCGGCCGCCGGGCGGCCTGCCGGTCACCGAGCGGCTCGCGTCGACCGTGCTGAGCCTGCCGATGTATCCGCAGCTCGGCGAGGCGCGGATGCGTCGCGTCGCGGCCGCGGTCCGCGAGGCGCTGTCCGGGCGGTAGCGCCGCTCAGCCCCGGTGCAGCAGCGCCACGCCGGCGACGATCAGCCCGATCGCCGCGAGCTGCCGCACGTCGAGCGGCTCGGACCACAGCAGCGCGCCGAGCAGCGCGACCGCGACGTAGCTCGCCGCCACCGACGGGAACGCGACCGAGACGGGAATCGTCTGCAGCGCGACGAGGTAGCCGAGCGCCGACACCCCGTAGCAGCCGAGTCCCGCGATCGTCGGCGGGCGCAGCAGCTGCGTCCACAGGTCGGTCGCGCCGACCGCGCCCGCCTTCAGCAGCAGCTGGCCCGCGACGCCGACCACGATCGAGGCCGCCAAGGCCGCGTGGTGCGCCGTCACGCCGCGCGCTCCGCGCGTTCCGGGTCCGCCGGCACGGTCGGGGGCGCGGCGGCCGCGGGCCGCAGCACCTCGCGCACGACGGCCTGCGGCTTGCCGTTCACGGCCAGCAGCAGGTTGCCGAGGTATTCGCCGAAGACGCCGAGGATCAGCAGCTGCACGCCGGAGAGCGTCATCGTCACGGCGGTGAGCGAGGCCCATCCGGGCGGCGTCCCGCCGCCGAGCGCCTCGGCGACGACCGCCGCCGTGCCGAGCATGCCGAGCCCGGTGAACGCGAACCCGGTCAGCGTCGCGAGACGCAGCGGCCGGACCGAGAAGTTGATCGACATGTTCAGCCAGAGTCGCACGAGCTTGCGCAGCGTGTAGGTGCTGCGGCCATCGGCGCGCGGGCGATGCTCGACCTCGATCGTGTCGATGCGGCCGGCCGCCTGCAGCGCGAGGCCGTCGACGTAGGGGAAGGGGCCCTGGTAGCGGACCACGTGCCCGACGACGAACGCGCTCATGCACCGGAAGCTCGACAGGTACAGCCCGCGGGGCTTGTCGAGCAGGCGGTCGGCGACCGCGTTCGTGAACCGGCTGCCCAGGCGGCGCCAGCCCGCATGGTGTGTCTCGCGGTACCGGGTGTAGACGAGGTCCCAGGCGCCCGCCCGTGCATGCTCGAACAGCCGCAGCGCCTCGGTGGCGGGCTGCTGCATGTCGTCGTCGACGGTGATCGCGAAGTCGCCCCGCGCCAGCCGCAGGCCGGCCATCACCGCGTTGTGCTCGCCGGCATTGCGGGCGAGCAGCACGACGGTCACCTGCACGTCGGTGCGGGCCGCGAGCGCGCGGCAGGTCGCGGCGCTGTCGTCGGGGCTGCCGTCGTCGACGAGCACGATCTCGTGGCCGCCGTCGACCCGCAGCGCCGCGATCTCGTCGACGACGCGCCCGACGGTCCGCGCGCCGCGATAGACCGGGATGACGATGCTGAGCGCGCAGCCGGCGCTCATCGTCTCGCCACCGCGAGGATCGAGCCGCCGACGGGCCATCGCAGGCCGAGGCGGCCGAGCGTGCGCTCGATCGACACCACCGCGGCGAGCAGGCCGTTGATCCAGCCCGCCGGCAGGAACACGTCGCTGTGCCCGGGTTCACCGCGCGACATCAGCCGGCGCGCAGCCATCACCGGGAACAGCAGGCTGTTCCAGTGCTGCACGTCGACCTGCTCGAAGCCCGCGTCGCGCAGCAGTGCGCGGACCTCGGTGCGGTCGAAGCGGCGGGCGCTGTGGACCTGCCGGTCGTGGTACGAGGCCAGCCACCGGAACGCGGGGAGGTTGAGCACCAGCACCCCGCCCGGCGACAGGCAGCGTCGCGCCTCGTCGAGCGCGCGCGCCGGGTCGACGCTGCGGTGGCACAGGACATCGGCGCTGACGATCGCGTCGAACGCGGCATCTTGGAAGGGCAGCGCGTCGATCGAGGCCACCACCACCGGCGCGCCCGACTTGGACCGCGCCCGCGCCGCCGCCGGCCCGAACGCGTCGAGGCCGACGACCGGTCCGGACGCGGGACGGGCCCGCAGCCGCGCCAGCAGGCCGCCGGTGCCGCAGCCGGCGTCGAGCAGCCGACCGCGGCCGGCGGGCCCGGCGTCGGCCAGCGCGTCGAGCAGGCGTGCGTGGAGGGCGCGGTACCACCACAACCGCTCCTCGACGGCGTCCATGCGTTCGTACTCGACAGGCTCCACGGCGGGCTGGCTCGGTTCGGGACGCGCCGACTATACCGGCCGCGATCCCGGGTGCACGTGATGCCGTTCCTCGACGCCGGGACGACGCACGGCCACGGTACGCTCGTGCCGCGGCGCCGCCCGCGCATCCGTCGACCCGCCCGATGACCTCGCCCCACGACCCGATCCCGACCGTGACGACCGACCCCGATCCGCACGGCACCCGTGCGGCACGGGTGCTGGCGGTCGCGTTCTTCGCGTCCGGCGTGTCTGCGCTGCTCTGCCAGATCGTCTGGCAGCGGGTGCTCGGCATCTTCGCGGGCTCGGACACGGTCTCGGCCTCGCTCGTCGTCGGCGCGTTCCTCTCGGGCCTCGGCCTCGGGTCGATCGCCGGCGCCCGGATCGCCGACCGGTTGTCGCCCCGCGCGTCGCTCACCGCGTTCGCGCTCGCCGAGGTGGGCGTCGCGGTCTTCGCGCTGCTGTCGAAGCCGTTCCTGCACGACCTGCTCGCGACCCGGCTCGCCGGCGTCGTCGACGCGCCCGGCGCGATCTTCGCGCTCTGCTTCGCGGGGCTGGTGCTGCCCACCACGCTGATGGGCGCCTCGCTGCCGCTGCTGTCGCGGGCGGTCGCGACCTCGCTCGCCTCGCTGGCCGAGCGCGTCGGTCGCCTCTACGGACTGAACACCGTCGGCGCGGGCGTCGGCGCGCTGGTCGGCGGATGGGTGCTCGTCGGCACGCTCGGCTTCGTCGGCACGCTCGCGGTGGCGGCCGCGTGCAGCCTCGCGGCCGCCGCCGTCGCGATGACGCTGCGTGCCGGCCTGCCGCATGCCGGGGCTGCACCGTCGCGTCCGACCGGCCCGGCCGCCGGAGCACCCGGGGTGCGCACGCCCGGGTTCGCCGGCTGGTGTGCGCTGGTGTTCGTGTCCGGCTACGTGATCGTCGCGCTCGAGATCGTCTGGGTGCGGGTCCTCGGCCAGATCGGCACCTTCCACGCCTACCTGTTCCCGACGGTGCTCGGCATCTTCCTGCTCGCCGACGGACTCGGGATCGCGGTCGCCTCGCGCTGGGTGCGTCGCGTCGAGGATCCCCGCCGCGCGTTCCTGCTGCTGCAGGCAGGCGGCTTCGCGGCCGCCGCCGTGCTCCTCGCGATCGTCTGGTGGGCCGTGCCGGCGTGGCCGCTGGTCGAGGTGCTGTCGGTCGACGACCTGCGGATCCACCTGCGCGCGTTCGCGGTCATGGGCGTGCTCGCGGTGCTCGTCGTCGGTCCGCCCGCGTTCCTGATCGGCGCGACCTTCCCCTTCGTGCAGAAGGCCGTCCAGCAGGACCTGGAGAGCGTGGGCGAGCGCGTCGGCCGCGTGCAGCTGGCCAACATCGCGGGCAACGCGGCCGGCGCGATCGTGACCGGCCTCGTCACGCTGCACTGGCTGGGCACCGCGGGCACGCTGAAGCTTCTGGCCGCGCTGTCGGCGCTGCTGCTGGCCGCGCGCCTGGTGCGCGGGCCGCGCGATCGCGCGGCACTCGCGGTGGGCGCGGCCTGCGCGGTCGCGCTCGTCGCGCTGCCGTCGAACGCCGCCTTCTGGGCGCGCCTGCACGGCGCTGTGCCGGGGCAGGCGGTGGCGTGGGCCGAGGACCGGTCGGGCGTCGCCTACTGGCGCGAGGATCGCGACGCCGAGGGCCGGATCGACTCGCCGTTCTTCATCCAGGGCTTCTCGCAGGGCCGGGTGCCATACATCGACATCCACCGGTTCCTCGGGGCGATCGGCCCGCTGCTGCACCCCGACCCGCGACGCCTGCTGGTGATCGGCGTCGGGTCGGGCGGCACGCCGTGGTCGGCGGGCGTGCTCGGCGACGCTCATGTCGACGCGATCGAACTGGTGGGGCCGGTGCTCGAGGTCCATCGCCAGCTCGCCGTGCGCGACCCCGGCAGCCCGAGCGCGACGATGCTGTCCGATCCTCGCTGGCGGCTGGTCGAGGGCGACGGCCGCCGGCTGCTCGCGCGCGAGCGAACGCGCTGGGACGTGATCGAGGCCGACGCCCTCCTGCCGGAGACCTCTCTGAGCGGCCTGCTCTACAGTCGCGAGTTCATGAACCTCGCGCGGGCGCGGCTGGCCGACCGGGGTCTCTACGTGCAGTGGACGCCCACCTGCCGGGCGGTCGACACCTTCCGGCGAGTGTTCCCGCACGCAGTGCTGCTGCTGCCGGCGAGGGTGATGGTGGGCAGCGACGCGCCCATCGAGCTCGATCCGGAGGCGCTGCGGCGGCGCTTCGCGGACCCCGCGGTGCGGGCGCATCTGTCGGTCGGCGGCGGCGCGCCGCCGGACGCCGACGTGTTGGTACGCATGATCGTGCGCTGGACCGGCGACGGCGACGCGAGCGGCGCGCCGCTCACCGACCTCGCGCCGAAGGACGAGTTCTTCCGCAACGCGCGCCGGCTCGCGATCCTCGGGCTCCCCGACGGCGACGCACGCGACGGCCCGCCGCGGTCGATCGAGGCCGGCACCGGCGGCGGCGATGCGCTCGCCGCGGTGCCGGGCTGCGCCGGCCTCAGTACACCCACTGCACCCGCATCAGCAGCGCGTCGGTGACGCCGCGCGTGCCGGCGTCGTCGA
>JBAXJZ010000139.1:0-8995 GCA_037137595.1 Burkholderiales bacterium
ACGGTGGGCTTGCGCGGTACGCCGTTCGAGTCGTGCTTGCTCTTCACGTAGTCGGCGTACACCTGGCCGTCGATCCGCGTGGTGTCGGTCCACGCGGTGACTCCGTAGCCGTAGTCGCGGCCGCCCTCCGACATCGGCGACGAGTTGACCAGATCGCCGAGCAGCCGGTCACGCCGCCGCAGCTCGGTGTTCGACACGTCGCCCAGCACCCAGCTGATCAGGCCCGCCGAGGTGATCGGGCTGGAGAGCTGCGTGTTGAGCGTGGTGACCTGGTTGGAGAGCTCGGTCTGACGCGCCGTCGGCAGCTGGCTGACCGTGTCGGGCGCGAGGACCATGCGCGTGCCGGTGCCGGACACCGTGTAGACGGTGTGCGGGCCGATGCCGCCGTTCACCCGGTGGTTGAACGTGGAGTCGGTGGTCCAGATCGGGCTGGAGTCGGTCGTGCCGTCCGTGTTGACCTTGTACGCACGCAGCGTGCCGTCCCAGCGCTGGCTGTTGAACGACGTGCTGAACATCATCGCGTCGGTCTGCACCTGCAGCGACGATCCGCCGGCCGCGCTCGCGCCGGCCTCGCGCTGCGAGATGCGGTTCCGCAGGTCCTCGAAGGCCTTGACCAGCGAGTCGGGCGAGTCTGCCGCGTAGAACTGTCCGCGCGAGTTGACGGCGGCGTGCCAGAGGTCGTAGACGTTGCCGGGCGTGGCGCCGACCGCGGCCGCGGGCCAGTTGGCGGTGCCCTGCCTGAACTGCTGATAGCCCGTCGCCGGCGACGCCTGTCCGGCAAAGGTCGACCCGGCCCAGGCCGGACTTGTCAGCCACGACGAGAGACCGAGGCCGACGTAGATCGAGTTCATCTTCTGCCAGGTCGCCGGGTCGTTGCGCGGATCCCAGTACTCGGCGTCCGTCATCAGCGGGCCGGCCTGGAAGGGCATGAACTGGCGCAGCGTGTTGGGGATGGTCGGCTGCAGGTCCGTCGACCAGTAGGAGAACGCGATGTCGGCGAGGGTGTTCGAGCTCAAATCCCTGAACGGCGCGGACGGCGTGTAGGTCTTGCCGTCGGGCAGCGTGACCGAGGTGTTGTCGGTGTTGCCGAAGCTGGTGATGGTGTCGCCGTTCCAGATGCCGTCGGTCAGCGCGACGCTGTAGGACGAGCGGCACGAGGTGTAGGTGATGCCGCTGGTCGCGGACAGGTCGTCCGCGTACGGGCTGCCGGCGCCGGTCGTCTTCAGGTACTCGCCGGCACGGATGATCGCGCTGCGCAGCGGGGTGCCGTAGTCGGTGGGCAGCCGCTCGAGCCATCGCCACAGCGCCTGCCGCTTGGCGGCGTTGTACGGGCCGATCTTTGCGTTGACGCCGGCGCGGCTGGTGTCCCAGCCGATGCAGCTGCTGGAGAAGTTCGTGGCCTGGCAACCGCCCAGCCCTTGCCAGCCGATCCGGTAGTCCTGCGGCATCTTGGCGAAGCCGAGCATCGTCGCCGAGACGACGGCGAGGTTCCGCGTGCGGTAGAACGAGTACCAGTTGGCGAAGTTCTGCTGGCCGGTCAGGCCGCTCGGCCGCACCGTGGTCGTCGGGCGATTGAAGGTGAAGCAGGAACTGGGCAGCGTGGTCCAGCTGGCGAGCGTCGGATTCGCAGGGCAGGTGGTGCCGCTCGGCACGTAGGTCCACCAGTAGGCTTCGGTGGCCACGTTCGCGACGACGTTCACGCCGGGGCAGGGCGTCGCCCCGGTGCCGGTCGCGTTCGGGCAGTGGTTGGCGCGGCTCGACGAGGTGTTGCGAGGGTCGTACGAGTTGTCCGCCAGGTAGGCGTTCGAGAGGTTGACCGTGCCGCGCGTGGCGTCGAAGCCATTGCGCCGCGCGGCCGTGTAGCTCGTCGTGTACGGAACGTCGTTCGCGTCCGGCGGCGCGACGTAGTCGACCGCGTCGTTGTAGTACATCGGGTTCAGGTTCGACTTGAACGCGATGGTGTTCCAGTAGGTCGCGCTCACGGCCGCGTCGGGCGTCACCGCCCAGGCCATCGACCCCGAATCGTCGATCGTCAGCAGGATGTTCGGCGGCACGTTCTGGCCGATGAACCACGGGATGTTCGGGAGGGTCAGCGGCGGCGCCGTGGTCTGGGCACGGGCCGGCGCGGGGACCGCGCCGAGGACCAGCGTCGCGACCAGCAGGCCGGCGATTCCGGCGCGGGGCGACCGGAAGGATGCGTGGGCTCGATTCGGTTTCATTTCGGCAGCGTCACCAGGGTGGTCTGAAGCAGGACCTCGGCGCTGGCGTTGCCGCCGCCGAAGACCGTCAGCCGGTAGTACTGGAGGGGATAGGTCGACGGGCTCGCGGGCTCGCCCTCGTCGTCGATCTGCAGGCACTCGATCAGGTAGCGGGTCGCGTTGACGTTGACGAGACCCGTCGGCAGTGAGGTGGAGATCGAGTAGGTGCTGGGCACGCCGTAGCGCATCCAGAATGCCGTCGACGCGGCGTCGCTGTCGGTCGGGGTGCCGCTGCCCAGGGCCGGCAGCACGCCGCCCGAATAGCGACCGGCCGAGTTGTCGCACGACGCGCCACCCGTGGCGATCAGGGTGCGCAGTCGCGAGAACGACTGCAGCGCCGCGGCCTCGGTGCCCTCGAAGGTGGACGCGCGGTCGCGCATCGCCGCGCCCACGCGAAACTCGGAGACCGCCGTCTCGATCGTGCCCGAGCCGACCAGCATCATCACGGCGAGCAGCACGAGCGCGAACATCAGCACGAAGCCGCGCTGCGGCCGGCGGCGCCCGGCGAGTCGGCGACGGGGGGCGGCGAGAGGGCTCATGTCGGATCCGCCGTCACGCGGGCGCGGATGGAGAAGGACGATTCGAAGTTGCGCAGCACCGCCGGGTCGCCGACCTTCAGTGCCTTGGCGGCCTGCATCTGCAGCCGCAGGTCCAGTCGCACGACGCGCTGCCAGTCGTTGGCCGTCAGCAGCGTGAGCGGGTCGACGCTGGTGGCTTCCTCGAGGTTCGTCTGCGCGCGGAAGGTGGGATCGGCGGGCTGCGTCACGTCGCGGCCGATGCCGATCACCCTGAGCCGGTTGACGCCGCGCATCACTTCCTGCGCGGCGTTCCAGGCAATGCTGCCGTCGCTGTTCATGATCCGCTTGCGCATCATCAGCCGGCGATCGGGCGCGGCGGAGGTCCCGAACTCGGCGACGTAGTACTGGACGACGCGAATCGGGTAGAGCGTGGCGGTCGGCCAGTACACGCAGTCGGAACCGACCCGTGACGCATGGCCGCAGGACACGGTCCCGATCTTGCGGGTCGCCGGCAGCGTGACCGAGGTGCTGTTCAGCGATTCGACCGAGATCACCAGCGCGCCCTGGCAGTCGGACAGCAGCCCGTAGCGCCCGCTCGCGGTCGGCGTGTCGTCGCCGCGACCGGGCTCGAAGGTGCCCATGGTGGGCAGGGTGATGCCACTGGCGGGGATCGCACCCGACAGCCGGGTCGCGCCTTCCAGGGAGGCGGACTTGACGTCGATCACGTGCGAGTCGGCGACCGCGTTCGCCGGCGCGCCGCCGCCGCCCCAGGTGGTGGCCGAGTCGGCCGCGTCGCCGCGGAACGCACGGATCGCGTTGTCGGCGGTGATGGTGAAGCCCGCGCCGGTGCCGTTGAACACCACCGAGGTCTCCATCACGCGCGGCGTCGCGAAGCGCGTGAGCGCGCTGTTGCAGCCGACGAAGCCGGCCTGGCGGATGTCGCGGCCGATCCGTTCGAGGGCCACCCGGCCGTTGCCCTGGACCTGCGCGAGCTCGGTCGAATAGCGTTGCGCGTTCGTGTGGCGCATGTAGGCGTAGCCCACCGCGAACAGCACGGTCACCGACAGCGCCGTCGCGACCGAGACCTCGATCAGCGTCATGCCGCGCTGCGCGACGCGGGATCGGAACGTGCGGCGTGCGCTCATGGTGCGAGCCTGTAGGCCTGGATCCGCAGGTAGCGCAGGTCCGTGTCGGTGGCGTCGGTCGGGCCGCCACGCTGGTCGTCCCAGCGCACCATGACGTCGACCATCTCGAAGGTGTCGCCGGACGCGGCGTCGACCGTCGTGCTCGTCACGATCCGGCCGTCGCCCTGGGGCAGGTTGCGGCCGAGCTGCGTCTTCCACGCCCGGATGTCCATCTCGGACACGGTGGTGCCCGAAGGCGTGGTGCCGAAGGCGACGGTGTAGGGGACGCCCGGGTTGGCGCGCGCGCGCTCGATGATGTGCTCGGCGAGCACCGCTGCCTGGGCGCGCCAGCCGCTCGCGTTCAGCGTCTGCACGCCCCGCGCCTGCGAGTAGAGGATGCCGCCCAGGCCGAGCGACACCACCACGAGCGCGACCAGCAGCTCGAGCATCGAGAAGCCGGCGGAGCCGGCGCGTCGGGTGCGCATGGGTCCGGGCCTCACGGGGTGACCGCCGAGTAGACGCCGTTTCTCGCGACGGTGACCGTACGCGTCCGCGAACCGGCCGCGAACTGGATCGAGACGTCCTGGGGGACGCCGTTCGTCGCCAGCGTGATGTTCCGGCCCATCGCGTCGAAGGCGAGCCGGTCGGGCGGCGTGCTGTTGACCGTGACGCGGGCCGGCGGCATCCGGTACCAGCGGATCACCTCGGGCGGCGTCGCCGTGTAGTTCGGCAGCTGGGTCGGATCGAGATTGGGCGCGATGTAGATGTGCATGCCGCCGGTCCAGGTGCTGCCGGTCGACGACTTCAGCACGATGACCGTCGCGCGCCGCATCGCCTCGGCGCGAGCGAGCCGCACCGCCGCGTCGAACTGCGAGGTCATCGTCTCGAGGCGGCGCGCGTTGACGATGTCGACGACCGACGGGGACGCGATCGCCGTGAGCACCCCGACGATGGCGATCGTCACGAGCAGCTCGATCAGCGTGAAGCCCGCGACCCGGACGCGATGCCGGGACAGGGGGCCTTGAATGGAATTCCCGTCCATGGGGCCGGATTGTTTCGGTCGCGTGGCCGGCACTCAAGGATCCCGGGCCTTCGTGCGACCGGCGGCCCCCCGTCGCGGACGGACGGCGATGCGCGCCGGATGAAAGGGTTCGCGGTCCGGGCGAGCCCGTTCGCCGGGCGGGCGGCCCGCCGCCCCGGGGCGGCCCGGAGCGCCGACGTATAATCCGCGGTTTGTCCGCGGGGCCCCGGCCCTGCACATCCGGTTCCACTCAGTCACCCGGCGCCATGTCCCTCATCGTTCACAAGTACGGCGGCACCTCGATGGGCTCGGTCGAGCGCATCAGGAATGTCGCCCGGCGCGTCGCCAAGTGGCACGCGGCCGGCCATCGGATGGTCGTCGTCCCGTCGGCGATGTCCGGCGAGACCAACCGCCTGATCGGGCTCGCGAAGGAGATCCAGGCCCAGCCGGACCCGCGCGAGCTCGACATGATCGCGTCGACCGGCGAGCAGGTCTCGGTCGGCCTGCTCGCGATGGCGCTGAAGGCGATCGGCGTCGACGCGGTCAGCTACGCGGGCTGGCAGGTCCCGGTGCGCACCGACGACGCGTACACGAAGGCGCGCATCACCGCGATCGAGGACGCCAAGGTCCGCGCGGACCTCGACGCGGGCCGCGTGGTGGTCATCACCGGCTTCCAGGGCGTGGACCCGGCCGGGAACATCACCACGCTGGGCCGCGGCGGCTCGGACACCTCGGCGGTCGCGGTCGCAGCCGCGATGGGTGCCGAGGAGTGCCTGATCTACACCGACGTCGACGGGGTCTACACGACGGATCCGCGGATCGTCCCCGAGGCGCGTCGGCTCGAGCGGATCACCTTCGAGGAGATGCTGGAGATGGCCAGCCTCGGCTCGAAGGTGCTGCAGATCCGCTCGGTGGAGTTCGCGGGCAAGTACAAGGTCAAGACCCGGGTGCTGTCGAGCCTGACGCCGCCCGACATGCCGCTGGCCGACGAGATGGTCTCCGGCACGCTGATCACGTTCGAGGAAGAGCACAGCATGGAACAGGCAGTCATTTCGGGCATCGCCTTCGCGAAGGACGAGGCCAAGATCACCGTGATGAACGTGCCCGACCGGCCGGGCGTGGCCTACCAGATCCTCGGTCCGGTGGCCGACGCGAACATCGACGTCGACATGATCATCCAGAACCAGAGCGTCGGCGGCATGACCGACTTCTCGTTCACGGTGGCGCGCGGCGAGTACCAGGCGGCGCTGAACGTGCTGCAGGGGCAGGTGAAGGACGCGCTGAAGGCCGGCGACATCGTCGGCGACCCGAAGATCGCGAAGGTCTCGGTGGTGGGCATCGGGATGCGCTCGCACGTGGGCATCGCGAGCAAGATGTTCCGCACGCTGTCGCAGGAGGGGATCAACATCCAGATGATCTCCACCAGCGAGATCAAGATCTCGGTGGTGATCGAGGACAAGTACCTCGAACTCGCGGTGCGCGCGCTGCACAAGGCCTTCGACCTGGAGCAGCCGGTCGGCTGAGCGGAGCCGCGGCCCCGCCGGACGCACGCGGGGCGCGTGGTAAGATCGCCGGCAACGGAGACGTGACCGAGAGGCCGAAGGTGCTCCCCTGCTAAGGGAGTATGTGCCAAAAGCGCATCGAGGGTTCGAATCCCTCCGTCTCCGCCAACGAACGAGCCGCCGCAAGGCGGCTTTTTCTTTTCCGGTCCCCGCAGCACCGGAGCCGCACCGACCCCGCATGCCGAGGACCGCGATTCCTGCGGACCGCGGACGACCGCCCCCCCTAGAATCGACGGGCCGCCACGCTGACGCCACGCCACCGCCATGCTCGCCCGAACGCTCCGGATCGTGCTCGCCCTGCTCGTCGTCGCCGCGGTCGCGGCCACCGCGTGGTGGACGCTGCCCCGACGCGGCGCGGACCCCGCCGTCGCCGTCGACGCCGGCACCCCCGCGGCCTTCGCGCTCGCCGACTGCCGCGCGAGGCTCTTCGACGGATCGCCGGCGATCGCCGTGATGTTCACGCGCCCGTTGAAGCGCGCGCAGGAGTGGGGCCGGCTGGTGCAGGCGAAGGAGGGCGCCGACGGCGAGGCCGGCACCGACCTCGCTCCGCGCTGGGTGCTCGGCGACAACCCGCGGGTGCTCTACCTGCCGAATGCCACCCCAGATCGCACGTTCCGGGTCCGGGTGTCGCCCGGGCTGCTGGCCGCCGACGGCACCACGCTGCCCGTCGCCGCCGACTGCACCGCCAAGAGCGAGGGCATGCCCGAGGCCTTCTTCTTCGCGAGCCGCGGGGTGGTGCTGCCGGCCGGACAGAACGGCGGGCTGCCGGTGGTCACCGTCAACGTTCCCGAGGTGGACGTGCAGTTCCTGCGCGTGAAGCCCGAGGCCTGGGCGGGCTTCCTGCAGCAGGTGGGCGGGCGATCCGACCCGTCCTCGGACGAGGACGGCGGCGGTGACGTCGACGGCGAGCGGCGACTGAAGGGCCGCGTGAGCATCGGCACGCTCGAGGCGTTGCGCTCCAGCGCGGACCCGGTGCACTTCGGCCGGTTCGCCACCGACGCGCGTCCCAACCGGCGCAGCGTGAGCTTCCTGCCGGTCGAGCGGATCGACGCGCTGAAGGAGCCCGGCCTCTACGTCGCGGTGATGAACCCGCCCGGGCGCTACGCGTACGACTACCAGGTCACCTGGTTCCACGTCACCGACATCGGCCTGCACGCGCGCCGCCGCGCCGCGCAGACCGACGTGTTCGCGACCTCGCTGAAGTCCGGCACCGCGCTGCGCGACGTCGAGGTCTCGGCCATCGACGCGGAGGGCCGCCCGCTCGCGCAGGCGCGCACCGACGGCGACGGCCGCGCGACCTTCGCCGGCGCGCTCGACAAGGCGCGCGCGATCGTCGCCAGGCAGGGCCGGCAGCTGTCGGTGATCGGGCTGCGGGACCCCGCGCTCGACCTGTCGGAGTACGACGTCGGCGGCCATCCGTCGCGCAACCAGAAGCTCTTCGTGTGGGCGGGGCGCGACCTGTATCGGCCCGGCGAGACCTTCCAGGCCTCGGTGCTCGCGCGCGATCCCGACGGCAGGCCGCTGCCTGCCGGGGGCGGGGCGGACGCCGGTCCGCCGCTCACCGTGACGCTCAAGCGCCCGGACGGCGAGGTCGCGCTGACCCGGCTGGTTCGGCCGCAGCCGCCCGGCCTCGGCTACTACCAGCAGGCGATCGCGCTGCCGGCCGATGCGCCGACCGGCCGCTGGCTGCTCGAGGTGCGGACCGACCCCGGCTCGAAGCAGCCGGTCGCGCAGTGGCCGTTCCAGGTGGAGGAGTTCCTGCCCGAACGGATGAAGCTCGAGCTCGCGGCCCCCGACGCGGCGCTGCGAGGCGAGGACCCGCTCGCGGTCGCGGTCCGAGGCGACTACCTGTACGGCGCGCCGGCCGCGGGCAACCGGCTGCTCGGGTCGGTCCTCACGGAACGGCAACGCAACCCGCTCGCTCAGCCGCTGCCGGGCTTCGTGTTCGGCGACGCCGACGACGACGCGGCGCGCAAGCGGACCGATCTGCCCGAGGCCGCGCTCGACGACGCGGGCCGCGCGAGCGTCGAGGTGCCGGTGGATGTCGCCGAGCGGCGATCGCCGATGCGGATCCGCGCGTCGTTCAGTCTGCTGGAGTCGGGGGGCAGGCCGGTGGTGCGGTCGATCGAGCGCACCTGGTGGCCGGCGCCGTTGCTGGTGGGCGTGGGGGTGGGGGGCTGGGGACCCCACCCAAACAGACAAACGCACACACCCAACAACACACACATGCAAACGGCCCGCAAACACGCAGGCACAATAGTCCGCACCACCACAAACTTAAACACCCCCACAAAAGAAACCGGAGGGAAAAATCCAACCCCCCAAACCCCCCACCCCCCCCCCCAAAAAAACCCTCCCAAACCCCCTTGCCGGATTTTCCGCGTAGGCCCCCGACGTGGGCGCCCTCCCCTGGCTAAAAAGCGGGCGGCCCTGGTCCACGTTGGCGAAATGGGGGGCTGGGGGGGGGGGGGGGGGGGGGGGGGGGGGGGTGGGGGGGGGGGGGGGGGGGGGG
>JBAXJZ010000140.1:0-8989 GCA_037137595.1 Burkholderiales bacterium
CGCGGCCCTCGGCCGCGCGCTAGGCGCGCCTCACAGCGACATCGACGGCCGCGCGGCCAGGCCCGCGCGCCACCGGACCACGTTCGGATGCTTCTCAGGATCCGGCTTCACCTTCACCACCCGCGCGAAGTCCACCGCCACCGCCGCGGTCACGTCGGCGATCGAGAACCGGTCGGTCGCCACGAACTCGCGGCCGGCGAGCCGCGCGTCCAGCGTCTCGAGGAAGCGCTCGACGCGCGCGCGCCCGCGCTGCGCCAGTTCGGGGATCTGCGCGTAGTCGACGGGCCCCGGCAGCGCGCGGTTGGCCATCGCGGGCGAGCCGTTGCGCAGACCCTCGGCGATCGCCATCAGGCCCTCGTACTCGCTGCGCCAGTGCCAGCTCGCGATCTCGGCCCGCTCGGCGGGCGTGCGGCCCATCAGCGGCGGCTCGGGGCAGGCGGCCTCGAGCCAGGCGGCGATCGACGCATTGTCGGTGAGCGTGAGCCCGTCGCCGGTCACCAGCACGGGCACCGTGCAGCCCGGGTTGATCATGCGGAAGGCCTCGCCGAGCTGTTCCTTGTTCGCGAGGTCCACCTGGACGACCTCGTGCGGCACGCCCTTCTCGGCGAGCAGGATCCGCGCGCGGCGCGGGGACGGGGCGGTCTTGCAGTCGTAGAAGACGATGGTCATCGCGGCGGCTCCGTGGGATCGGTTCAGATGATGCGGCTCGCGCGGCCCGCCCAGTAGCGGTCGCGCAGCAGGCGCTTGTAGAGCTTGCCGGTGGGATGCCGCGGCAGCTCGGCCTCGAAGTCCACCGACTTCGGGCACTTGATCGGCGACAGCCGCTCGCGACACCAGGCGATCAGCTCGCGTTCGAGCGCCGGGCCCGCGTCGGCCATGTCCTTCGGCGTGACCACGGCCTTCACCGCCTCGCCCAGCTCCTCGTCGGGCACGCCGATCACCGCCACGTCCATCACCTTCGGATGCGTGACCAGCAGGTTCTCGGTCTCCTGCGGATACACGTTCACGCCGCCGCTGATGATCATGTAGGCCTTGCGGTCGGTCAGGTACAGGTAGCCGTCCGCGTCGAGGTAGCCGACGTCGCCGAGCGTGCTCCAGCCGAGCGGGTGGCGCGAGCCGGCGGTCTTCTCGGGGTCGTTGTGGTACGCGAAGGGCCGGCCGTCGGCGAAGTAGACGGTGCCTTCGCGGCCGGTCGGCATCTCGGTGCCGTCCTCGTCGCAGATCTTCACGGTGCCCACCACCGCGCGGCCCACGGTGCCCTCGTGCGCGAGCCACTCGTGCGAGTCGCACAGCGTCATGCCGTTGCCCTCGGTGCCCGCGTAGTACTCCCAGACGATCGGGCCCCACCAGTCGATCATCTGCTTCTTGACCGGGATCGGGCAGGGCGCGGCCGCGTGGATCGCGCAGCGCAGCGAGGACACGTCGTGCTTCGCGCGGACCGCGGGGTCGAGCTTCAGCATCCGCACGAACATCGTCGGCACGACCTGCGTGTGGGTGATCCGGTGGTGCTCGACGAGCCGCAGGAAGTCCTCGGCGTCGAAGTGCTCCATGATCACGCAGGTGCCGCCCAGCCGCAGCACGTTGAAGTTGAAGCGCAGCGGGGCCGCGTGATAGAGCGGCGCCGGCGACAGGTAGACCGTGTCGGGGCCCACGCCGTAGCGGGTGCGCATCGTCTCGGTCAGCGCCACCGCGGCGTCGATCGCCCCGGCCTCGGGCGGCACGAAGACGCCCTTGGGCCGGCCCGTGGTGCCCGACGAATACAGCATGTCCCCGCCCGAGACCTCGTCGGCGATGCGCTCGGCGGGCTGCGCGGCGACCGCGTCCTCGTACGACGACCAGCCGGCGGCCGTGCCGTCGATCATCCAGCGCGCCGCGAGCGCGCCCACCCCCTCGGCCGCGGCGGTCGCGGTCGCGGCCGTGGCCCGCGTCGCCACCATCGCCTTCGCGCCGCAGTCCTCGACGATGTAGCGCGCCTCGCCCACCGTCAGCCGCGTGCTGATCGCGGTGTAGACCAGCCCCGCCCGGTGCGCGCCCACGCAGAGCTCGTAGAAGCGGGGATGGTTCTCGACCAGCAGCGCGACGTGGTCGCCGGCCTTCAGGCCGGTCGCACGCAGCAGCCGCGCGAAGCGGTTCGAGCGGTCCTCGAGCTCGCGGTAGGTGATCGTCTCGCCGCTGCCGGCCATGACGATCGCCGGCTTCGTCGGCGTGCTCGCCGCGTGGTGGAACGGGTGCATCGTCGTCTCAGGGCTTGAACTGGTAGCCGGGCCCGATCTGCGAGGCTGCCGGGATCGGCGGCAGGTCGGCGAAGAGCTTCGGATTGTCCTGCATGACCTTCAGGATGTGCTTCGGCTCGATGTGTCGGTTCACGTCGAAGGTCTGCTTGATCACGCCGAGCTTGAACAGCCGGTCCTGCGCGGCGTGCAGCGCGCGGAAGTTGTTCTGCGACAGTCGGCGGTCCGTCTGCGTGACGTTGTACTGCATCGCGGCCTCGGCGATCTCGGGCTTCAGGCCCGGGATCCAGCGGGTGGCGACCTGCGCGGCCTGCTTGGGGTTCGCGCGCATCCACTGGTCGGCCTCGCTGACGGCGGCGAGGAACTTCTCGATCGTCGGGCCGTTCTTCTCGACCCAGCCGCGCAGTGCCACGTTGTAGCCCACGTACGAGATCACGTCGCCGCCGCGGATCACCTCGACGGCGCCCGGCACGTCCTTGAGCGCCACGATGGGCCACGGATCCCAGGCCGAGAACGCGTCGATGCCCTTGGCGAGCAGCGCCACCGTCATGTCGGGCGGCGGCGTGTTGACCAGCGTGACGTCGTTCGGCGTGAGGCCCGCCTTCTCGAGCAGCGCGAGCACGTAGAGGTGGTTGATCGTGCCGAAGGACGCCGCGATCTTCTTGCCCTTCAGCGTCTTCAGGTCGCCCTTGACGATGCCGGCATCGCCGCGCGCGATCAGCGCCATCGTCGCGTCCGAGCCGAGCTTGGTCGCGTTGCCGCTGTAGTTGCCGAGCGCGACCAGGTCCATGCCGCGCAGCACCGCGCCGATCATCGGCACGCCCACCTGGACGATCTCGCTCTCGCCGGCCTGCAGCGCGTTGAGCGCGTCGACGCCGGTCGCGTAGGGTCGCGCGATCGTCACGTCGAGCCCGTACTTCTCGAAGAAGCCGCGCTCGAGCGCGATCGGCAGGCCGATCTGGTCGATGCCGGTGACCATGCCGGCCTTCAGCTTGACCAGCGCCTGCGCGTGCGCGGCCGTGCCGGCCAGCAGCGCGAGGGTGAACATCAGTACCCGGAACAGCATCGCGTGTCTCCTGTCGTGGTTGTGGCGGGAATCATCGGTCAGGGCTGCTTCAGCGGCTCGACGCGCTCGACCCAGTAGGGTCGCGCCAGCCGCTCGAGGTCCGTCTTCGGCACACCGCGGACCTCGACGGTGTTGCCGTCGGTGCCCGAGACGCGCCCGAAACGCTGGAACACCATCACGTGGAAGCGCTCGGGCGGGAAGGGCAGGGTGACGAGCACCGCGACCTTCTCGCGGTCCGGCGGGAACGCGCCGGTGACCTTGCCGGGCGCGGCGAGCGAGAGCCAGGCCTCGTAGACCGCCCAGGCGAGCAGGCCGGCGAGCACGGCGCGGCCCTGCGCGGTCCGCAGCACCGCGCGCAGCGCGCGCACCAGCGGATGCGGGCGCGCGGGCACCGCCATGGCCGGCGCGTTCATGCCCGGCGTTCCGCGGCGGCGCGTCGGGGCCGCCTCATGCCGAACGCACCTTCGCGAGCACCCGCGCCGACAGCGACTTGAACGCGTCGTCCTCGACCAGCGCGTCCCATCGGCGAGGATGCGGCAGCGGCACCGGGATGTCGTCGAGCACCGTGCCCTTGGACAGCACCACCACGCGGTTCGCGAGGAACACCGCCTCGGGCACGTCGTGGGTGATGAAGAGCACCGTGGTCCGGCGTTCCTGCCAGATCCGCGTCAGCTCCTCCTGCAGCATCAGCCGCGTCTGCGCGTCGACGCTGGCGAAGGGCTCGTCCATCAGCAGCACGTCGGGCTCGTTGGCGAGCGCGCGCACCACGCCCACGCGCTGCTGCATGCCGCCGGAGAGCTCGGCCGGATACCGGTCGGCCGCGTGCGCGAGGCCGGCGAGCGCGAGGTATTCGCGCGCGATGCGGTCGCGCTCGGCGCGCGGCACGCCGCGCATCTTCGGCCCGAAGCCCACGTTGTCGAGCACCGTCTTCCACGGGAAGAGCGCGAACGACTGGAACACCACGCCGCGGTCCGGGCCCGGCCCGTCGACCTCGCGGCCGTCGACCAGGATCCGCCCGCCGGTGTGCGGCAGGAAGCCCGCGATCATGTTGAGGATCGTCGTCTTGCCGCAGCCCGACGGGCCGACCACCGACACGAACTCGCCCGGCTCCACGCGCAGCGACACGTCGCGCACGGCGGTCACCTGCGAGCCCTTGTACGGGTCGTAGTAGGTCTTCGACAGTCCTTCGAGCGCCAGCGCCTTCATCGGTCCCTCTGCACCATCCCCCAGCGCTGGCCGGTCGCGCGCTCGATCGGCGCGAGCACCCAGGCGTCCACCGCGTACCAGAGCACGCCCAGGATCACCATGCCCAGCATGATCTCCACCACCGAGCCCGCGCGGCGGGCATCGAACATCATGAAGCCGATGCCGCTGGTGCCGACGATGATCTCGGCGGCGATCAGCGCGCGCCAGCCGTAGCCCAGCCCGTTGCGCAGCCCGGTCATGATGTTCGGCAGCGCCCCGGGCAGCAGCACCTCCCACAGCACGCGGGCCGGCGACGCGCCGAGGCTGCGCGCCGCGCGCACGAGGTCGGTGGGCACCGAGCGGATGCCGAGCACGGTGTTCAGCACCACCGGGAACAGCACGGTGTAGACGATCACGAAGGTCATCGTGGTCAGCCCGAAGCCGAACCACACCAGCAGGATCGGCAGCCACGCGATGTCGCCCACGGCCTGGAAGAAGAGCAGCACCGGCCACAGCGCGGCGTGCGCGCGCCGCGAGGTGCCGATCAGCACGCCGATCGGGATCGCGAGCGCGATGCCGACGGCCGCGCCCACCGCGAGCCGCGTGACGCTGTCGGCCAGGTACTCGGGCAGGATCCCCTTGCGGATCAGCTCGAAGAAGGTCCGCACCACGTCCGCGGGCCCGGGAAAGAAGGCCTTCGGGAAGACCTCGAGCGCGGCGGCGATCCACCAGGCCGCCAGCAGCGGCACGAAGGGCAGGATCGCGCGGAGCGCGGGCACGGCGGCGGTCGCGCGGATCCAGGCGCGCTGCACGCGCTGCCAGGGCGTGGGCCGGACGACCGGGGTCGCGGAGCCGGGCATCGCGGCGCTCATGTGCGGACCATCCGCCACCGCTCCGCCGCGAGCCGCTCCAGCGGCGCGAGCAGCAGCCGGTCGAGCACCAGCCAGATCACGCCGATCACCACCATGCCGAGCACGATCACCTCGGTGCGGTAGAAGTCGCGGGCGGCGAACAGCATGTAGCCCAGCCCGACGTTGGTCGCGATCATCTCGGCGGCGATCAGGCCTCGCCATGCGAAGCCCAGGCCGGTGCGGATGCCGGTGACGATGTTCGGCAGCGCGCCCGGCAGCAGCACCTCGGTCAGCATCGCCCAGCGGCCCGCGCCGAGCGAGGCCGCCGCATGCCGCACGGGCATCGGGATGCTCGAGACGCCGAGCAGCGTGTTGTAGGCGACGACGAAGAAGACCGCGTTGAAGATCACGAAGGTGATCGCGCCGAAGCCGTAGCCGAACCACAGCGTGGCGATCGGGATCCAGGCGATCCCGGCGAGCACGGAGAAGAAGCGCACCAGCGGCGTGAAGAACGCGGCCACCGACGGGCTGACGCCCATGGCGACGCCGAGCGGGATGCCCACCGCGAGCGCGATCAGGGTGCCGGCGGCGACCCGCCCGAGGCTGGCCGCGACGTGCTTCGGCAGCGAGCCGTCGGCGACCGCCTCGACGCCCGCCTGCCAGACGGCGCCGACGCCGGGAAACACCCTCGGGTCGACGTCGAAGCCGCGCACCAGCGCCGCCCACAGCACGACGAGCGCCGCCAGCGGCAGCACGAACAGGCCCGCCGCGCGTGCGCGACCGGCCAGGCCGCTCGCCGGCCCGCTCGCCCTCATCGGAAGCTGTCTCCTCGTTGGTCGTCCGATGTCGTCGTGGACATCGGCCCCGGGGCCGCGATGCTAGCCGTGCGACCGGGCCGCCGCAACCGCGGCCGACCGGAGCCGGAACCGCGGACGCCCGAACCCCGGCCCGCGCGCCACGACCCTTTCGCCGATCCTCGGCCCGCACTCGCCTCCGATCGCCGCGGACGTCGCGCGGACTGAATCGGTCGCGCTACAATGCTGCAGTTGCACATTCCGGCCGCGGGAGCGATTCCTGCTCCACGCGGACGCATCACCCCGAGCCCCCGCCATGGAAGAGATCCTCAAGGTGTTCGACGACGATCTGCTGGCCGCCGTGCAGTCGGTGGTCGAGCTGATCGTCAGCCTGCTGCGCTGACGCGCACCGGGGCGCCCGCCCCGGCCGTGCCGACCGTCCCCGCCGGGGACGGCGCTGCCCGCGTGCTCAGCGCGCCGTCGAGCCCACCGTCGCGGGCGCCTGCCAGCCGCCCCCCAGCGCCTTCATCAGCTCCACGCTCGTCGCCAGCCGGGCCTGCCGGTTCTGGATCGCCGCCAGCTCGGCCGCGTTGAGCGTGCGCTGCGTGTCCAGCACCTCCAGGTAGCCCGAGTAGCCGGCCTCGTAGCGGATCTGCACCAGCCGCAGCGCGTCGCGCGCGGCCGCGAGCCGGGCCTGCACGTCCGCCTCGGAGCGGCCCGCCGCGCCCGCGTTGTCCAGGGCGTCGGCCACCTCGCGCCAGGCGGTCTGCACCGTCTTCTCGTAGGCGGCCGCCGCCTGCTCGGCACGGGCCGTCGCCTCGCGGGTGCGCGCCGCGTAGCGGCCGGCGTCGATCACCGGCCAGACCACCGAGGCGCCGAGCTGGCCGACCCGGCCGCGTCCGTCGATCACGTTGCCGATGTCGGCCGCCTGGCCGCCGAGGAAGGCGGTCAGCGAGAAGCTCGGGTACTCGGCGGCCTTGGCCACGCCGATCAGCGCGCTCGCCGCGGCCAGCGCGGCCTCGGCCTGCAGCACGTCCGGACGCCGGTCCACCAGGCTCGAGGGCAGGCCCGCCGGCGGCGCCGGCGGGATCGGCAGCGCGGCGAAGCCGTCGGCCGTCGCCACCGTCGAACCCGGACGGCCGGTCAGCACCGCGAGCTGGTGCTCGACCAGCGCCCGCTGGCGGCGCAGCTCGGCGAGCTGCACCCGCGCGTCGGCGAGCGCGCCCGCGGCCTGGACGACCTCCAGGTCCGACGCCACGCCGCCCTGCGCGCGGCGCCTCACCAGGTCCTGCGTGCCCTCGCGCGCGGCCACGGTCGCGGCGGTGGCCTGCATCTGCGCGTCGAGCGAACGCAGCGCGAAGTACGCCTGCGCGGTGGCGCCGGCGAGTGTCGTCGCCACCACGCCCTCGGCATAGCGGCTGCCGAGCGCCTGGGCACGGGCGGCCTCGTCGGCGCGGCGCAGCTTGCCCCAGAAGTCGATCTCGAAGGTGGTGGACAGCACCAGCCGCTGGCTGTTCTGCATCACCGGCGCGGTCGAGGGCAGCGGCACCGCGCCGACCTGGGTGGACCGCGAGCGCGTGGTCGCGCCCTGCAGGTCCACCTGCGGCACCAGCGCCGCGCGCGCCTGCGACAGCACCGCCTCGGTCTCGTCGACCCGCGCGGCCGCGGCGCGGACGTCGCTGTTGCGCGCGAGCGCCTCGTCGACCAGGCGCGTCAGCACCGGATCGCCGTAGAGGGTCCACCAGCGCGGCTGCACGATCGGCGCCTCGAGCGCGGCCTGCTCGGGGAAGGCGGCGGGCAGCGCGGTCGCGGGGCGGCGGTAGTCGGGGCCGACCGCGGTGCAGCCGGCGAGCACGAGCGCGGCGAGCGCCACGGCGGCGGCCGCGCGGCGCGTCGGGAAGGGAGCGGCGCTCACGTGACGTCCTCCTGCGAGAGGCGGCCTGCGGCGCCGCCCCGGTCCTCGTGGTGCTCGTGGCTCGGCCGCGCGCGGCGGGCCAGCAGCGAGTAGAAGAGCGGCACGAAGATCGGTGCGACGAAGGTCGCGACGATCATCCCGCCGAACACGCCGGTGCCCATCGACTGCCGGGCCGCGGCGCCGGCGCCGGTGGCGATCACCAGCGGCACCACGCCCAGCACGAAGGCGAGCGAGGTCATCACGATCGGCCGGAAGCGCAGCCGCGCCGCCTCGGCCGCGGCCTCGGCGGCCGTCTTGCCCTGCTGCATGCCCTGCATCGCGAACTCGGCGATCAGGATCGCGTTCTTCGCGGCCAGGCCGATCAGCACCACCAGCCCGATCTGGAAGTAGATGTCGTTGTTCATCGACCGCAGCATCACCGCGCCGAGCGCGCCCGCGAGCGCGAACGGCACCGCGAGGATCACCGACAGCGGCACGCCCCAGCGCTCGTAGAGCGCCGAGAGGATCAGGTAGACCATCACGATCGCGAAGCCGAAGGCGAAGATCGACGCGCGCCCCGTGCGCTTCTCCTGGAAGGCCTGGCCGGTCCACTCGGCGTTGTAGCCGGGCGGCAGCACCTCGCGCGCCACCTGCTCGACCGCGGCGATCGCCTCGCCCGACGAGAAGCCGGGCTTCGCGCCGCCGAGGATCTTCGCGGCGATGTAGCCGTTGAAGCGCTCGATCTGCTCGGGGCCGATGATGTTCGACACCGTGATCAGCGACTTCAGCGGGATCATCGCGCCGGTGCTGGCCGAGCGCACCCAGGCGTTGCCGAGGTCCTCGGGATTCGACCGGAAGGGCGCATCGGCCTGGATCGTCACCCGGTAGGTGCGGCCTGAGCGGTTGAAGTCGTTCACGTAGAGCGAGCCCATCTGCGCCTGCAGCGCCTGGAACACGTCGGCCGGGCT
>JBAXJZ010000141.1:0-8977 GCA_037137595.1 Burkholderiales bacterium
TCCATCCGGACACGCCGCTCTACGCGGTGGTCGAGGAGATCTGCGCGTCGGGCGGCTACTACATCGCGTCGGCGGCGGATCGGATCTACGTCGACAAGGCCAGCCTCGTCGGTTCGATCGGCGTCCTGATGGACGGCTTCGGGTTCACCGAGGCCATCGGCAAGCTGGGTGTCGAGCGCCGGCTGCTGACGGCTGGCGAGAACAAGGGCTTCCTCGATCCGTTCTCGCCGATGTCCGACGTGCAGAAGGCCCATGCGCGCAAGATGCTCGGCACGATCCACCAGCAGTTCATCGACACCGTGAAGGCGGGGCGGGGCGATCGCCTGAAGGAGTCGCCCGACCTGTTCTCGGGGCTGTTCTGGACCGGCGAGACCAGCGTCGAACTGGGTCTGGCCGACGAGCTCGGCTCGCTGCGCTCGGTGGCGCGCGACGTGATCAAGGCCGAGGAACTGGTCGACTTCACCCGGCGCGCGAACCTCGCCGAGCGCCTGGCCAAGCGGGCCGGCGTGTCGGCCGGAGACACGATCGCGCGTCGCCTCGGGCTGGCCTCGGAGGCGCCCCGGGTCCGCTGACCCGGTCCGGCCGCCGCGCGCGGCCGGTCAGCGCGCGAGCAGCAGGAAGACCGTCGGGACGCGGTTGAGGGTTGGCGGGCGCGCGCGCCAGTCGGCGACGCGTCGCGTCTCGAGCCGCTGTCCGGCGCCGGTGAGATCGGCGGCCACGCACAGCAGCGTCGCCGGCGCGAGGGCGCCCAGCAGCGCGTCGAGCATCGCCTGGTTCCGGTACGGGGTCTCGATGAAGAGCTGCGTCTCGTCCTCGCGGCGCGAGCGCTGTTCGAGCTCGCGCAGTCGCTGCCGGCGCGCGTCCGGCGCGGTGGGCAGGTAGCCGGCGAACGCGAAGCGCTGGCCGTTCAGGCCGGAGCCCATCAGCGCGAGCAGCAGCGCGCTCGGTCCCACGACGGGCACGACCGGCACGCCCGCCTCGTGTGCGGCGAGCACCAGCCGCGCGCCCGGGTCGGCGACGCCGGGGCAGCCGGCCTCGGACATCAGCGCGGCCGAGCGGCCGGCGAGGAGCGGTTCGAGCATCGGCGCGATCGCGTCGTCGCGCGTGTGCTCGGACAGCTCGACGATCCGGATCTCCTGGATCGGACGCTGCAGCGGAAAGCCCTTGAGGACGGCGCGCGCCGTCTTGGCGTTCTCGGCCACCACGTAGTCCAGCTCGCCCACGCGGGCCAGCGCCCAGGGCGCGAGGTCCTCGGCCGGTGCGCGTCCGTCGGCGATCGGCGTCGGCACGCAGTAGAGCGTGCCGGGCGCCGCGGCGGCGCTCACGGCAGCCGCACGCCGGCGGCCCGCAGCATCGCGGCGAGCCGGATCAGCGGCAGGCCGACCAGCGCGCTCGGGTCCGGGCCCTCCTGCGCGTCGAGCAGCGTGATGCCGAGCCCTTCGCTCTTCGCCGAGCCGGCGCAGTCGTACGGGGTCTCGGCCCAGAGATACCGCTCGATCTCGTCGTCGCGCAGCGTCCTGAAGCGGACGCGGGTGTCGACGCAGTCGACCGTCGGTTCGCCGTCCGGCCGCCACAGGCAGAGCCCGGTGTGGAACACCATCGCGCGGCCGGAGGCCGCGCGCAACTGCTTCACCGCGCGCTCGTGGGTACCCGGCTTGCCGATGATGCCGACGCCGTCGAGCGTCGCGGTCTGGTCCGAGCCGATCACCAGCGCGTCGGGGCGGCGCTCGCCCACGGCACGCGCCTTCTCGAGCGACAGCCGGCGCGCGACCTGCTCGGGCGTCTCGCCGGGAAGAGGGGCCTCGTCGACGCCCGGCGCCATCACCTCGAACGGGATGCGCAGGCGCTGCAGCAGTTCGCGGCGGTAGGCCGACGTGGAGGCGAGGATCAGCGGCGGGTGGGACATCGGCGTGGGAGGCAGGGGCGAAGCGGGGTTGCCGGAGGCCCCGCGTATCATACGTCCCCCCGGTCGGCTCGCCGTCCCGCCTCGCGCCTCGCTCCATGCCCGTCCCGACCATCGACACCCACGAGTTCACGCGCCGCGGCGACACCGCGTCCGGCCGCGTGCCGGTCGCCGAACTCGAGCGGCTGGGCTCGCTGCTGGTCTCGACCGACGGCGAACTCGACTGGCGGCTGTCCGGGCGCAGCGAGGTCGGCGCCGACGGCAGTCGCCGGGCCTTCCTCCACCTCGAGGTCGACGGGCCCCTGCGGATGCGGTGCGTCCGCTGCCTGGAGCCGGTCGACATCGACCTCGGGCTGGAGAACGACTACCGGCTGGTCGCCACGGAGGCCCAGGCCGAGCAGGAGGACGCCGACGAGGACACCTTCGACGTGCTGGTCGCAGCGCGTCGCTTCGACCTCGGCGCGCTCGTCGAGGACGAGGCGATCATGGCGCTGCCGCCGGCGCCTCGGCACGACGACTGCCATCCGCCGGAGCCGGTGTCGGCACCGACCGACGTGGATCCAGCGGCCCCGGACGACGCGCCGCCGAAGCGCAACCCGTTCGCCGCGCTCGCCGCGCTGCGCGGCGAGGCCGCGGGCGGCGAGGGCGCTCGGGAGCCGGGCGACGACGGCCCGGCCGACCCGCCGCTGTCGGACCGCGGGCCCGGCGGCAAGCGGTCGCCGCGTCCCTGACCGCGACGCGGGAGGTTCGAACCGGAGGCGATCCGCACCGAACGTCCGCGAATGTGCAGCGAACGCCGCACGATCAGGGGTGGGTCGAGCCCGAGTGAACCCCGTCCGTGCATGGGCCCGCACGCCGCGCCCGCGCCGACCTGCGACCCGGGAATGGCTTTCCGTCGCAAGGCTCTGATATGATTGCAGATTGACCTTTTCGGAAGGGGCTTCGTCATGGCCGTCCAGCAGAACAAGAAATCGCCGTCGAAGCGCGGCATGCATCGCGCGCACGACTTCCTCACCGCGCCCGCCACGGCGGTCGAGCCGCAGACCGGCGAAGTGCACCTGCGCCACCACATCAGCCCGAACGGCTTCTACCGCGGCCGCAAGGTCGTGAAGACCAAGGCCGACGAATAACGCGCAGCCGCGGGCGACGACGCCCGCGGAGCCAGCCGGGAGACGTTCGCCGCCGGCCCCGATCGGAAGGGGCCGTGCGCGCACCGGCCGGACCCGCGCGTCGGGCCGTCCGCCACGCCGATGACCGTCCGGATCGCGATCGACTGCATGGGGGGTGACCACGGCCTGCCCGTGACCGTGCCCGCCGCGCTGTCCTTCCTCGGGCACGTGCCCGACGCGCAGGTGATCCTCGTCGGACGCGAGGCCGACATCCTCGCCCAGCTGAAGGAGTCCGGGCGTGAGCCCGGCGATCGGCTCTCCGTGAAGCATGCGTCCGAGGTCGTCGCGATGGACGACCCGGTCTCGCAGGCGCTGCGCCGCAAGCGCGATTCGTCGATGCGGATCGCGATCGAGCTCGTCCGCGACGGCCACGCCGACGCGGCCGTGAGCGCCGGCAACACCGGTGCGCTGATGGCGATCTCGCGCTTCGTGCTGAACATGGTCGAGGGCATCGAGCGCCCGGCGATCGCCGCACCGCTGCCGACCCGGTCGGGAGGGCAGACGATGATGCTCGACCTCGGCGCCAACGTGGACTGCGCGCCCGAGCACCTGCTCCAGTTCGCGGTGATGGGCTCCGCGCTGGTGACTGCGCTGGGTGGCGTCGAGCGGCCGAAGGTGGGCCTGCTCAACGTCGGCGAGGAGGTCATCAAGGGCAACGAGGTCGTCAAGCAGGCGGCCGAGCTGCTGCGCGCGAGCGGCCTGAACTTCCACGGCAACGTCGAGGGCAACGACCTGTTCAGCGGCACGGTCGACGTGATCGTCTGCGACGGCTTCGTCGGCAACGTCGCGCTCAAGACCTCAGAGGGGCTGGCGCAGATGCTCGCCGGCTTCATCCGCGAGGAGTTCACCCGCGGCCCGCTCGCGAAGGCGATGGCGCTGGTCGCCTACCCGGTGCTGACGCGCTTCAAGAAGCGGGTGGACCACCGCCGCTACAACGGTGCGAGCCTGGTCGGCCTGCGCGGCATCGTGATCAAGAGCCACGGCTCGTCGGATGCCTACGGTTTCGAGCAGGCTTTGCGGCGCGGGTATGATGCGGCCCGCAACGGACTGCTGCGTCGGATCACCGACGCGATCCCCAAGGTCCACCAGCCCCAATGACCACCTCCCCGCGCGTGTATTCCCGCATCGCCGGCACCGGCTCCGCGCTGCCGGAGCGCTGCGTCGACAACGCGACGCTGGCCGCCGAACTCGGTGCCCGCGGCATCGAGACCTCCGACGACTGGATCGTCGCGCGCACCGGCATCCGTCAGCGGCACCTCGCCTCGCCCGAGGAGACCAGCTCGGTCCTCGGCACGCGGGCGGCGCGCCGTGCGTTGGAGGCGGCCGGACTGCAGCCCGCCGACGTCGACCTCATCATCGTCGCGACCTCGACGCCGGACTACGTCTTCCCGAGCACCGCCTGCCTCGTGCAGCGCGAACTGGGCATCGTCGGCGGCGCGGCCTTCGACGTGCAGGCCGTCTGCTCGGGCTTCGTCTACGGCATGAGCGTCGCCGACGCCATGATCCGCGCCGGCAGCGCCCGCCACGCGCTGGTGATCGGCGCCGAGACCTTCTCGCGCATCCTGGACTGGAACGACCGAGGCACCTGCGTGCTGTTCGGCGACGGTGCGGGCGCGGTGGTGCTGTCGGCCTCCGACACGCCCGGCATCCTGGCGACCCGGCTGCACGCCGACGGCCGCCACGAGGCGATCCTGCGCACCGCCGGCAACGTCGCGCACGGCGCGATCACCGGCCATCCGTTCCTCACGATGGACGGGCAGGCGGTGTTCAAGCTCGCCGTGACCGTGCTCGACGAGGTGGCGCGCGAGACGGTCGCCGCCGCCGGCCTGCAGGTCTCCGACATCGACTGGCTGATTCCGCACCAGGCCAACGTCCGCATCCTGCAGGCCACCGGCCGCAAGCTCGGGCTGCCGCCCGAGCGCGTGATCGTGACCGTCGACCGCCATGCGAACACCTCGGCCGCGTCGGTGCCGCTCGCGCTCGACGTCGCGGTCCGCGATGGCCGCGTGAAGCCCGGCCAGCATGTGATGCTGCAGGGCGTGGGCGGCGGATTCACCTGGGGCGCGGTCCTGCTGCGCGTCTGACCGGACACACCTTCCCGAACCCATGAAACTCGCGTTCGTCTTCCCGGGGCAGGGCTCGCAGGCCGTGGGCATGCTCGACTCGATCGCCGACCGGCCCGAGGTCGCGGCGCTGATCGCCGAGGCCGACGCCGCGCTCGGCGAGTCGCTGTCCGGCCTGATCCACGCCGGCCCCGCCGAGGCGCTCGCGCTCACGGTGAACACCCAGCCCGCGATGCTGCTCGCCGGCCTGGCCTGCTATCGCGCGTGGATCGCCGCGGGCGGCCCGGACGCGGCGGCGGTCGCCGGCCACAGCCTCGGCGAATACACCGCGCTGACCGCGGCCGGCGCGTTCGAGCCCGGCGCGGCGCTGCGGCTCGTGCGACTGCGCGCGCAGGCGATGCAGGAGGCGGTGCCGGTGGGCAGCGGCGGCATGGCAGCGATCCTCGGCCTCGACGACGACCAGGTCCGCGCGGCCTGCCGCCAGGCGAACGAGTCCTTCGCCGGGCAGCCGCCCACGGTCGCGGGCGTCGCCGACGTCGTCGAGCCGGCGAACTTCAACGCGCCGTCGCAGGTGGTCATCGCCGGCAGCAAGGCCGCGGTCGAGCGCGCCTGCGAGGCCGCGAAGGCACTCGGCGCCAAGCGCGCGATGCCGCTGCCGGTGTCCGCGCCGTTCCACTCGTCGCTGCTGCGCCCGGCGGGGGAGCGTCTGGCCGTCGCGCTGCGCGAGACCGTGCCGACCACGCCGCGGATCCCGCTGGTCAACAACGTCGACGTCGCGGTCGCCGCCGAGCCGGCGGGGATCGTCGACGCGCTCGTCCGCCAGTCGTACTCGCCGGTGCGCTGGGTCGAGGTCGTCAAGCGCCTGGAGTCGATGGGTGTCGACCGCATCGTCGAGTTCGGGCCGGGCAAGGTCCTCGCGGGCCTGGTGAAGCGGATCGCGCCGGGTGTCGCGGTGTCGGCGGTGACCGACGCGGCGAGCCTCGAGGCGGTCCTGAAGGAGATCGCATGACCGACACCGCCGCCCCGCTCGCCGGCCGCGTCGCGCTGGTCACCGGCGCCTCGCGCGGGATCGGCCGCGCGATCGCGCTGGAACTCGGTCGCCTCGGCGCGACCGTGATCGGCACCTCCACGTCCGAGTCGGGCGCGCAGGGCACGACCGAGGCCCTGGCCGCCGCCGGCGTGAAGGGCCGCGGCGCGGTGCTGGACGTCGGCGACGCCGCGGCCTCCGAGGCGCTGATCGACACGATCGGCAAGGCCGAGGGATCGGTGGCGATCCTGGTCAACAACGCCGGCATCACCCGCGACAACCTCGCGATGCGGATGAAGGACGACGAGTGGATGTCGGTGATCGACACCAACCTGTCGGCCGTCTTCCGCCTGTCGCGCGCGGTGATGCGTCCGATGATGAAGGCCCGCTGGGGCCGGATCGTGAACGTGACCTCGGTGGTCGGTTCATCCGGCAACCCGGGGCAGGCGAACTATGCGGCCGCCAAGGCCGGCGTCGCGGGCATGACCCGCGCGCTCGCGCGCGAGCTCGGCTCGCGCGGCATCACCGTGAACTGCGTCGCGCCGGGGTTCATCGACACCGACATGACGCGCGCGCTGGACGCGTCGCAGACCGCGACGCTGCTGCAGCAGATCCCGCTCGGCCGGCTCGGCGACCCCGCCGACATCGCCGCCGCGGTGGGGTTCCTGTGCACGCCCGCGGCCGGCTACGTCACCGGCAGCACGCTGCACGTCAACGGCGGCATGTACATGGCCTGAGGCCGCCGCAGGGCTTAATCCCCCGGGGCCGGACGCCGCCGGGGCCGTTGGCGCGGGGTGCTAGAATCTCGCGCCGGTTTCAAGCCGGGACGCGGCCGTCGCCGCCCCGAGCGCACGAGGAAAGGATACCGAGATGAGCGACATCGAAGCACGCGTGAAGAAAATCGTCGCCGAGCAGCTGGGCGTGAACGAGGCCGAGATCAAGAACGAGTCGTCGTTCGTCGACGACCTGGGCGCCGACTCGCTCGACACCGTCGAGCTGGTCATGGCCCTGGAGGACGAGTTCGAGACCGAGATCCCGGACGAAGAGGCCGAGAAGATCACGACCGTCCAGCAGGCGATCGACTACGTCAAGGCCCACCCCAAGGCCTGACGGCCCGTCGTACGAGACCCGCGGGAGCGCACGCCGAATGAGCCGACGCAGAGTGGTCGTCACCGGCCTCGGGCTGATCAGTCCGGTCGGCAACGACGTCGCCACCGGCTGGTCCAACCTGGTCGCAGGCCGGGGCGGGATCGGTCCGATCACCAAGTTCGACGCGTCCGCGTTCACCTCCCGGATCGCCGGCGAGGTGAAGGGCTTCGACGTGTCGGCCTGGATGCCGGCGAAGGAGGCCCGTCACTTCGACACCTTCATCCACTACGGGATCGCGGCCTCGGCGCAGGCGGTCAGGGACGCCGGCATCACGGCGGACACGGTGGACCCGGAGCGCGTCGGCGTGATCGTGGGCTCCGGCATCGGCGGGCTGCCGATGATCGAGGAGAACCACACGGAGTACACGAGCCGCGGCCCGCGCCGCATCTCGCCGTTCTTCGTGCCGGGCTCGATCGTCAACATGGTCTCCGGCCAGGTGTCGATCATGCACGGCTTCCAGGGGCCGAACTACGCGGTGGTCTCGGCCTGCACCACCGGCCTGCATTCCATCGGCGACGCCGGGCGGCTGATCGAGTACGGCGACGCCGACGTGATGGTCTGCGGCGGCGCCGAGTCGACCGTCTCGCCGCTGGGCATCGGCGGCTTCTGCGCGGCGCGCGCGATGTCCACCCGCAACGACGACCCGGCCACCGCCAGTCGGCCGTGGGACAAGGATCGCGACGGCTTCGTGCTGGGCGAGGGCGCGGGCGTGCTGGCGCTCGAGGAATACGAGCACGCGAAACGCCGCGGCGCGCGGATCTACGGCGAGCTCGCCGGCTACGGCATGAGCGCCGACGCACACCACATCACCGCGCCGGACCGCGACGGCCCGAAGCGGGGGATGCTGGCGGCGCTGCGCAATGCCGGCATCGGCCCGGATGCGATCCAGTACGTGAACGCACACGGCACCTCGACGCCGCTGGGCGACAGGAACGAGACCGAGGCGATCAAGCTCGCCTTCGGCGACCATGCGAAGAAGCTCGTCGTGAACTCCACCAAGTCGATGACCGGGCACCTGCTCGGCGCGGCGGGCGGGGTCGAGGCGGTCTTCACCGTGCTGGCCGTCCACCACCAGGTCTCGCCGCCGACGATCAACATCTTCGAGCAGGATCCGGAGTGCGATCTCGACTACTGCGCCAACGTGGCGCGCGAGATGCGCATCGACGCCGCGATCTCGAACTCGTTCGGGTTCGGCGGCACGAACGGCAGCCTGGTCGTCAAGCGCCTCGCCTGACCGGAGCCCCGTGGGCGTCGCCTTCGACCTCGAGGTGACGCGCTCGCGCGGGGCCGACCGCCTCGACGCCGCGGCCTGGCTGATCGGGGCCGCGGGCCTTGCCCTCGCCTCATTCCAGCTCGCTTCGGGCCCGGTCTTCGTGCTCGACGGCCCGACCGCGCTGCGCGCCGGCTGGAGCGCCGTCGCCGCGACCGGTGCCGCGGTCGCGCTGTGGCGTGCGGCCCGCGTGCTGGGCACGCGACCGCCGGGCCCCGTCGGCCGCGCCGAACGCCTGCACGTCGACGACGACGGCGGTGTCGTGCTGCGGCGGGGCGGCGAGCCGGGTCGGCCGATGGCCCTGCGGGCGTCCTGTGCGGTGCCGGGCTTGACCCTGCTGATCGTGGCACCATATCCCGGCCCGGCCGGCGGGCCGGCGCGTGTTCGCCCGAACGC
>JBAXJZ010000142.1:0-8973 GCA_037137595.1 Burkholderiales bacterium
TGGCGTTCAGTCACGACCTGCGCATCCAGCGCGAGGTGGTGCTCGACATCGAGCACTGTCTGGTGGCCCGGCCGGGCACCACGCTTGCCGATGTGAAGGTAGTGCTGTCGATTCCGGTGGACACCGCGCAGTGCCACGCGTACCTGCGTCAGCACGTGGGCGCTGCCGAAACGTGTGCTGCCAACTCCACCGCTGAAGCAGCGCGGTTGGTCAGCGAAATGGGCGAGGGTGTGGCGGCCGTGGCGCCGCGTGCCGGGGCCTGCGCCACGGGCGCGCCGTCGTCCGGCGCGGCCGGGCGGCGCGGCACGTGCCGGTCGAACGGATACCGCCCGAGTCCGAGCCAGACCACGGCCAGCAGCACGCCCGACAGCGCGAACGCCGCGCGGTGGCCGGCGAGGTCGATCTGCAGGCCGGCCACGGGAGGCCCGGACAGCCCCGAGATCGAGAAGCTCATCGTCAGGAGGTTGAAGTTCGCGGTGCGCCGCTCGGGCCCGCCGACCTCGCCGCAGGCGTGCTGCATGCCGAGGTGGAAGCCCATCGTGCCGACGCCGACCACCCCTGCCGCGACCGCGATCACCGTCGGATGGGGCAGGGCGGCGACGGCGAGTGCGCCGGCGCCCGCCAGCGCCGTGCCCCAGCGCATCGGCCGCTCGACGCCCAGCCGGTCGACGAGCTGGCCGCTCCGCACCCCGAGCAGCATCGGCACCAGCGCGAAGGTGGCCAGCACCACGCCGATGGTCGCCGGCGACAGGCCCTGCTGGACGAGCGCGAGCGCGACGCTGATGCGGAACCCGATGATCGCGGTGTAGTGCGCGGCGGCCGCCGCGACCAGCGGGCGGATCGCGGCGGCGCCGCCGCTCACCGCCCGGTGAACCGCGGCGCGCGCTTCCCGACGAACGCGGCGACGCCCTCGCGGAAGTCCTCGGTGCGGAAGGCCTGGCCCTGGCTCGACGCCTCGACCTCGAGCTGGTCGGCCAGTCCGTTGCCCGCGCTCTGCGTGAAGGCCTGCTTGACCAGGTCCAGCGCTCGGGTCGGCATCTGCGCGAGCTTCGCGGCGCAGGCCCGCGCCTCGGCGGCGAGCGCGTCGTCCGCGTGGACCTTCCAGACGAGGCCGAGCTGCAGCGCGTCGCGCGCCGGGATCTTGTCGGCCAGCATGACCATCGCGCGGGCGCGCACGTCGCCGACGATCCGCGGCAGGAACCAGGTGCTGCCGCAGTCGGGCACCAGGCCGATCCTGGTGAACGCCTGCAGGAACGACGCGGATTCGCCGGCCAGCACGATGTCGCAGGCCAGCGCCAGGCTCATGCCCGCACCGGCCGCCGAGCCGTTCACGGCGGCGACGATCGGCTTGGGCAGCTGGCGCATCGCGAGCACGATCGGGTGATAGGTCTCGCGCAGCGACTGCGCGACGTCGACCTCGCCGCGCTGCGTCGCCATCGCGGCGACGTCGGCGCCCGCGCAGAAGCCGCGGCCGGCGCCGGTCAGGATCAGCGCACGCACCGACGCGTCGGCCTTCGCCGCGGCGAGCGCGGCGCGCAGGCCGTCGAGCATCGCGGGGTTCAGCGCGTTCAGCACTTCGGGGCGGTTCATCGTGATCGTCATCACGCCGCCTTCGACGGCGGTCAGGACGGCGGCTTCGCTCATCGACATCTCCTCGGATCGGGGGTGGGGATCAGACCAGACCGAGCTGGCGCGCGGCGAGGTCGTTCATGACCTCCTCCGCGCCGCCGCCGATCATGTAGACCTTGCAGTCGCGCCAGGCGCGCTCGATGCGGGTGCCGCGCAGGAAGCCCGCGCCGCCGAGCACCTGCACCGCCTCGTCGGCCACGTCGCGCATCAGCCGGCCGCCCGCGTTCTTCGCGAGCGCGAGTTCGCCGGCCGGCGACTCGCCGGCGTCGAGGCGCTGCGCGAGCTGCACCAGCCAGGCCTGCAGCGGCAGCACCCCGTCGACCATGCGCACCAGCTTGTGCCGCACCGCCTGGTGGTCGACCAGCCGTGCGCCGAAGGTACGGCGCTCGCGCGCCCAGTCGATCGCGTCCTCGCAGCAGGCCATCGCCTGGCCGAGGCCGCCGGCGGCCATCGTCATCCGCTCGCCGTTGAAGTTCTGCATCACGAGACGGAAGCCGCGGTTCTCCTCGCCGACCAGCCGCTCCTCGGGCACGAACACCTCGTCGAAGTACAGCGCGGCGGTGTCCGACGCCCACCAGCCGATCTTCTTCAGCGGCGTGCGCGCGAGGCCCTTCGCGTGGCCGTCGACGAGGAAGAGCGAGACGCCCGCGGCGCCCGGGCCACCGGTCCGCGCGGCGACCAGCAGGTGGTCGGCGCGGATGCCCGAGGTGATGAACATCTTCTGGCCGGTGATCGCCCAGCCGCCCGGGCGGCGCTCGGCGCGCGTGGTGAGCTGCGCGACATCGGAGCCGCCCGAGGGCTCGGTGATGGCCAGCGCGCCGATCGTCTCGCCGGCGAGGATCGACGGGATCACCGCGCGCCTGACCTCGTCGCGCGCGCCCGCGAGCAGCGGCCACAGCATGATGGAGTGCGAGCCCAGGCTCGCGGTCACGCCGCCGATGCCGGCGCGGCCGAGTTCCACCGAGGACAGCAGCTTCGACACGTGGTCGCAGGGCGTGCCGCCGTACTCCGTCGGATAGCCCAGGCCGAGGAGGCCGACCTCGGCCGCCTTGCGGTAGAGCTCGCGCGGGAAGGTGCCGGCCTCGTCCCAGTCGTTCGCGTGAGGCTGCAGCTCGCCCTCGACGAACGCGCGGACGGCGTCGGCGATCTGCAGGTGCTCGGAGGTGACGCCGGGCAGGGTGGCGAAGTCGAAGGCGGGCAGGCGGGGGGCGGGCATCGGCGGATCCTCGTTCGGTGCGGCGTTCGGCGTCTCGATGTCGGCGGGCCGGCGGGCCGCGACGGGTCGGGTCGGACCGGACGGCTGCCCGGCCCGAGCCGGGCTCAGGCGGGGTCCGGCTCGATCCGGACCAGCAGCCTGCCCGGCGCGACCTGCGTGCCGGCGGTCGCGCCGACCTCGACGACCGTTCCGGCCACCGGGGCCTCGAAACGGTGCTCCATCTTCATCGCCTCGATCGACAGCAGCCAGGTGCCGCGCTCCACGCGCTGGCCGGGCTCGACCGCCACGCGGGTCAGCTGGCCGTGCATCCGGCAGACGATCGCACCGCCGGACGCGCCGCCACCCGCCTCGCGCGGCCGGTCGGTGACGTCGACGACCGCGTCCGACGTGCCGAAGGCGTCGAGCCAGCCGCGCAGGCCGCTGCCGTGCGCGCGGACGGGGCCGCGCAGTCCGTCGACCGTCACCGTCGCCTGCAGGCCGTCGTCGGCCAGCACGGCGACCTCGACGCGGCGGCCGTCGGCGAAGTCCACCGCGATCGGGCCGACGGCGCCGACCTCGACGCGCACGGCGTGCTCGCGGCCGCCGACCGCGAGGCGCAGCGGCGAGACGCGGCGGCCGGTCGACGACCAGCGGGCGAGCGGTCCGTGCACCGCGGCCGCGCGATGGACCCGCAGCGCGGCCGCGACCGCGAGCCAGCGACCGTCGGGCTCCGGCGCGCTCCAGTCGGCCGTCGCCTCGCCCAGCCAGGCCGTGGCGAGCTCGGCCCGCGCGAAGGGCTCGGCCGCGAGCAGCCGTCGCAGCCAGTCGCGGTTGGTCCGCAGCCCGCAGACCGTGGTCGACGCCAGCGCCGCGAGCAGCCGCGCACGCGCCTGTTCGCGGTCCGCGCCCTCGGCGATCACCTTCGCGATCATCGAGTCGTAGAACGGCGGCACCTCGGCGCGCGTCGCCAGTCCGTGGTCGACGCGCACGCCGGCGCCCTCGGGCATCCGCCAGGCGTCGATCGGGCCCACCTGCGGCGCGAAGCCCGCATACGGGTCCTCGGCGCACAGCCGCGCCTCGATCGCGTGGCCGCGGAAGCGGATCGCGTCCTGCGCGAGCGGCAGCGGTTCGCCGCGCGCGACGCGCAGCTGCCATTCGACCAGGTCCAGCCCGGTGACCGCCTCGGTGACCGGATGTTCGACCTGCAGCCGGGTGTTCATCTCCAGGAACCAGAACGACCCGTCCGGCTCGAGCAGGAACTCGATCGTGCCCGCGCCCACGTAGCCCACCGCACGGGCCAGCCGGATCGCGGCCTCGCCCATCCGGGCGCGCAAGCCGTCGGAGACGCCCGGCGCCGGGGCCTCCTCGAGCACCTTCTGGTTGCGCCGCTGCGTCGAGCAGTCGCGCTCGCCGAGGTGCACGTAGCCGCCATGGGTGTCGCCGAAGACCTGGACCTCGACGTGCCGCGCGCGGATCACGCGGCGCTCGACGAGCAGCGTGCCGTCGCCGAACGAGGACTCGGCCTCCGCGCGCGCCGAGCGGATCGCCTCGCGCAGCGCCGCCTCGTCCGACAGGTCGTCGACGGCGCGCATCCCGCGCCCGCCGCCGCCGGCCGCGGCCTTGACCATCAGCGGTGCGCCGACCCGGCGCGCCGCTGCCACCAGCGTGTCGTCGTCCTGCTCGGCCCCCTGGTAGCCGGGCAGGCAGGGCACGTCGAGCGACTGCGCGAGCCGCTTGGCCGCCGACTTGTTGCCCAGCGCATCGATCGCCTCGGGCGGCGGGCCGACGAAGACGATCCCGGCCTCGCGCAGCGCCCGCGCGAAGCCCGCGTTCTCCGACAGGAAACCGTAGCCGGGGTGGACCGCCTGCGCGCCGCTCGTGCGACAGGCCTCGAGGATCCTCGCGATGTCGAGATAGCTGTCGCGCGCCGGACCGGCGCCGATGCGGACCGCGAGGTCGGCCTCGGCGACGTGGCGCGCGCCGGCGTCGGCGTCCGAGTGCACCGCGACGGTCCGCAGGCCGAGCGCGCGGGCCGTGCGGATCACGCGGCAGGCGATCTCTCCGCGGTTGGCGATGAGCAGCGTGTCGAACACGGTCGATCCCGTCGGAGGGCTCACCGCTCGCGCGGCAGGATGCCCATCGTCTTCGCGATGATCCCCATCATCACCTCGTCGGCGCCGCCGCCGATCGAGCCGAGCCGGGTGTCGCGCCAGAAGCGGTTCACGCGCGTCTCCTCGATGTAGCCCATGCCGCCCCAGAACTGCACGCACCAGTCGGCGACCTCGCGGGCCACGCGCGCGCCCTTGAGCTTGACCATCGAGGCGAGCTGGGTGACGTCGTGGCCCTGGATGTACAGGCCCACGGCCTTGTGGAAGAGGGCACCCACCGCCTCGACCTCGGTCTGCAGCTCGGCGAGCTTGTAGTAGATGTACTGGTTGTGCAGCAGCGGCTTGCCGAAGGCCTGACGCTCGCGCAGGTAGTCGATCGTCTCCTGGATCACGTGCTTCGACTTGGTCCAGCCGGCGCCGGCCCACAGGCGTTCCTCCTGGAACTGCTCCATCTGGTAGACGAAGCCCATGCCTTCCTCGCCGATCCGCCAGCGCTGCGGCACGCGGACCGAGTCGAAGTGCAGCTGCGCGGTGTCCGAGGCGTTCATCCCGGCCTTCTTCAGCTTCTTCGCGACCGAGACGCCCTTCGTCTTCATCGGCACGCAGATCAGCGTCTTGTTGCGGTGGCCGTTGCCCTCGGAGGTGTTCGCCAGCAGGCAGATCCAGTCGGCCTGCGTGCCGTTGGTCGTCCACATCTTGCCGCCGTCGATCACGTAGTCGTCGCCGTCCTTGCGCGCGACCGTGCGGATCGACGCGACGTCCGAGCCCGCGCCGACCTCGGAGACGCCCAGGCAGGCCACGTACTCGCCGCTGATCGAGGGCTCGAGGAACTCCTTGCGGACCTCGTCGTTGCCGCGCTTGGCGAGCGCCGGGGTGGCCATGTCGGTCTGCACGCCGATGGCCATCGGGATGCCGCCGCAGCGGATGTGGGTCAGGGCCTCGGCGAACGCGGCGGCGTACGAGTAGTCCAGGCCCATGCCGCCGAACGCCACCGGCTTGTGCACGCCGAGGAAGCCCAGCTTGCCCATCTTCCGGAACAGCTCCCTGGCCGGGAAGATCTCGGCCTTCTCCCACTCGTCGACGAAGGGGTTGATCTCCGAATCGATGAACTTCCTCAGGGAATCCTGGAGGGCGACGTGGTCGGGGCCGTAGATGTCGGGGTGCATCGGGTCTCTCCGGTCAGGCGGGACGGTCGGGGAATCAGGGGCGGGCGACGCCGAACTGCATCGGCCGCATCGTGCGGGCCTCGGCGCGGCGGCAGACGTCGAAGGCGAGACCGAGCACGCGGCGCGTGTCGCGCGGGTCGATCACGCCGTCGTCGAGCATCCGGCCGCTGGTGTAGAACGCATCGGACTGACGGTCGAAGTTGGCGACGATCCTCGCCTCCAGTGCCGACAGCTGCGCCTCGTCGACCGGCACGCCGCGCCGCTTCGCGCCGCCCTCGGCGACGATCCGCATCGTGAGCGCGGCCTGCTCGCCGCCCATCACCGCGGTGCGTGCGTTCGGCCACGAGAAGACGAAGCGCGGACCGTAGGCGCGGCCGCACATGCCGTAGTTGCCGGCGCCGAAGGACGCGCCGCACATCAGCGTGATCGACGGCACGGTGGCGTTGGCCACCGCCTGGATCATCTTCGAGCCGTGCTTGATCATGCCGGCCTGCTCGGAGGCGCGGCCGACGATGTAGCCTGTGGTGTTCTGCAGGTAGAGCAGCGGGATGCCGCTCTGGCAGCAGGACTGGATGAAGTGCGTGGCCTTGGTCGCGCCGGCCGGGTCGATCGGACCGTTGTTGGTCACGATGCCGATCGGCTGGCCGTACAGCGACGCGTGCCCGCAGACCGTGGCCGGGCCGTAGTCGCGGCCGAAGTCCAGGAACTCCGAACGGTCGACGATCCGCGCGATGATCTCGTGCATGTCGACGGGCTGGCGGAAGTCCAGCGGCATCGCGCCGGCGAGCTCCTCGGTGGGGTGGAGCGGCTCGATCGACGGATCCTCGGACAGCGTGGACGCGGGGCCGCGGGCGTCCCAGGCGAGGCGGCCCATCAGCTCGCGGGCGATCCGCAGGCCGTCCGCGTCGTCGTCGGCGAGGAATTCGCCGAGCCCGGAGACGGTGGCGTGCATCTCGCCGCCGCCGAGCTCCTCGTCGGTCGCGATCTCGCCGGTCGCGGCCTTCAGCAGCGGCGGGCCGGCGAGGAACGCGCGCGCCCGGCCCTTGACCATGATCACGTAGTCGGACAGGCCCGGCATGTAGGCGCCGCCGGCGGTCGACGAGCCGTGGACCACGGCGACGACCGGGATGCCCGCGGCCGACAGCCGCGCGAGGTTGTAGAAGATCCGCCCGCCGTGGACGAAGCCGTCGACCTGGTACTTGAGCAGGTTGGCGCCGGCCGATTCGATCAGCTGCACGAAGGGCAGCCTGTTCTCCAGCGCGATCTCCTGCGTGCGCAGCAGCTTCTCGCGGCCCATGTGCTGGATGGCGCCCGCGTCGATCCCGGCGTCGCTGATCGTGATCGCGCAGCGCGTGCCGCCGACGACCCCGATGCCGTTGATCATCCCGCCGCCGGGCACCGACTTCTCGGGGTCCGGCTCGTCGCAGAGCCAGCCGGCGAGCGAGGAAAGCTCCAGCCACGGCGAGCCCGGATCGAGCAGGCGGGCGAGCCGCTCGCGCGGCAGCAGCTGCCCGCGCTTGTCGAACAGCGGCTTGGCCTTCGCCGACGCGCTCGCGGCCCGGGCCTCGAGCGCGCGCATCCGCGCGACCAGCGCCAGCATGCCGTCGCGCCGCTCGGCGAAGGCCGCCGAGGACGGATCGATCCGGGACTCGATGACCGGCACGCTCAGGCCCCCCGGTCGATCTTCATGAATGCCGGCGGGCTCGACAGGTGGAAGCCGTCGAAGGTCGATTGCGCGGCGGAATCGGCGACCCGCAGCGGCTGCGCCGGATAGTTGGGCCGCGCGTTCGGCACGCCGCCGTCGACGCGGATGCAGCTGCCGGTGATGAAGTTCGCCGCCTCGCAGAGCAGGAAGACGATCGCCGCGGCGACCTCGGCCTCGGAGCCGTAGCGCTGCAGCGGCACCGCGCGCCACTGCTTCGCCAGCCGCTCCTTGACCGGCTCCGGATAGGTTTCCATGCCGCTGGAGGCGATCCAGCCGGGCGCCACGGCGTTGACGCGCACGCCCGACGGCGCCCATTCCGACGCGAGCGTCTCGGTCAGGCTCAGCGTGCCGGCGCGGGCCGCACCCGAGTGCGCCATCGTCGGCATCCCGCCCCAGATGTCCGCGATGATGTTGACGATCGCGCCGCCGTGCGCGCCCATCCAGCGGTTGAAGACCTCCTTCGACATCAGGAAGCCGCCGGTCAGGTTGTTGCGGATCACCGCGTCCCAGCCCTTCAGCGAGAAGGTCTCGGCCTGGCCGGGGAACTGGCCGCCGGCGTTGTTGACGAGGCCGTCGACACGCCCGTGGGCCGCGAGGATCGCCTCGATGCCGGCCTGCACCTGCGCCTCCTCGCGGATGTCCAGCGGATGGCAGGTGGCCCGCCCGCCTGCCTCGGCCAGCTCGGCCGCGACCCGCTCGAGCTTCTCCGGCTTTCGGCCGACCAGCGCCACCGAGGCGCCTAGCGAGACCAGCTCGTGCGCGGTGCAGCGGCCGATGCCCGAGCCGCCGCCGGTCACGATCACCGTGCGGCCGGCGAACAGGCCGGGGCGGAACACCGAGCGGTAGCGCCCGGCGGCGGAAGAGGCGTCCATCGCGCGGTCCGGATGATGAGCGGGGATGCGGTAGCGTGTCGGCAGGGGTCGAGGTCGTCAAGTTGCGGCGCAGCATCGACGCGGCGAGACAGACCGGAAACGCGCTCGGCAGGCCGGTTTCCGGCGCATGCCCTTGACGATGCCTCGCGGCACCCTATACTGAGCCCGACTCAGCAACCGCGCCCCCGCGCCCCTGCCGACGATGACGGCACTGCCCCGCCGACGCAAGGCCGTGCGCCGCGCCGAGATCCTCGCCGCGGCCCGCGAGGTCTTCGTCGCCAAGCGCTTCGAGGACGCG
>JBAXJZ010000143.1:0-8966 GCA_037137595.1 Burkholderiales bacterium
GCGCCGATGATAGTGAGCTTCCGCTCGTGAAAGTAGGACATCGTCAGGCAACCCCCTGAAGCAGACGCCCCAAGCCCCGACCGGCTTGGGGCGTTTGTCTTTGTGCGCGATGAAACGCGGCAGCGCCGCGGGTCACGCCCGGGCGCGTGTTGTTCCGTGTGACCGGATTGCTGCGGACCCGCGGGACTGCGTGTGGCACCAGCGCGGGTGGTCAGCCGGCGAGGAATGCCCGGATCTCGCTGTTCAGGCGTTCGGCGCTGACGGGGTCCGACGGCCCCGCCGCCTGGTGCCCCCAGTCCGTCTCGAGTTCGACGAAGCGCGCGCCGGGGATCCGGTCCGCCGCCCATCGTGCGGCGTGCGCCGGGTTGTACAGGTCGAGCGGCGGGGCGGCGATCAGCGTCCGCGCACGGATCGACGCGAGCGCGGCGGCCGTGTCGCCGTCGAAGCCTGGCGTGCCGCCCACGTCGTGACGGTCGTACGCCCAGGACTGGTAGAGCCAGTCGATGGGCTCGAAGCCCTGGGCCGTCCACCAGTCGGTGCGGTCTCGTATCCAGTCGATCGCCTCCGCCGCGCTGCGGAAATCGGCGTCGACGCGGGACGGGGTCCGGCCGGACAGCAGCTGCATCAGCGGCACCCACGCATCCCACTGCCGCAGATCGCCGACCTCGAGCGCACGGCGCGAGCACTCGTTGATGGCTGCCGCCCACGGCGTGGTCCGTGCCATCGGGGTCATCGCGACCACGTGGGCCATCCGTTCGCGGTGAGACACCGCCCACTGGAGCGCCTGCATCCCGCCCATCGACGCGCCGACGACCGCGTGCAGTCGGCCGATGCCGAGCGCGTCGAGAACCGCGGCCTGAGAGGCCACCATGTCACGGATCGAGAACCCCGGGAACGCCCGCCCGGGCTGAGCGTCCGAGTTCGACGGCGACGACGACAGCCCGTTGCCGAGCGCGTCGACGGCGACGACGGCCACCTGCGTGGGGTCGAAGGCGCGGCCCGGTCCGATCAGGAAGTCGAGCCGATGGTGGGTGGCGGCCACGGCCGACAGCGCGAGGACGACCGGCACGTCGTCAGCCGGGATCCCGGGGGCGCGTTGCGGGCCGTGGATCGCATAGGAGACCGTGCAACCGGCGATCCGCGCTCCGGATTCGAGCTCGAAGTCTCCCAGACGGACGTGGTGATGCGGGGCGTCGATCCAGCCGGACGACATCGGCGGATGGCGCCCGGGACCGAGGCCGGCGATCGCATCCGAACCGCTCATCGCGAGGCCCCGCCCGTCACGGCGCGATCTCCAGCACGGTCCGCAAGGTCCTGCCGGCGCGCATCGCGTCGAACCCCTCGTCGATCCGCTCGAGCGGCAGGCGCTGCGTGATCAGCTCGTCGAGCTTCAGCCGGCCGTCGAGATACAGGCGTGCGAGCCACGGGAAATCGCGCCGGGGCCGCGCACCGCCGTAGCTCGAGCGCACGATCCGCCGGTCGCCCATCATCGAGCCGAACCGCAGCGAGACCCTGCGGTCGACGTTGACCTTGCCGAGGATCGTCAGCGAGCCCCCGGGGCGGGTGCAGTCCAGCGACAGCTGCAACGGCGCCTCGCCGCCCGCGCATTCGAAGACGAAATCGGCGCCGCGCCCCGCGGTCAGCGACTTCACCACCGCCACCTGCGCCGCGGCATCGCCGTCGCCGGGTCCGAGCACATGGGTCGCGCCCATCAGGCGCGCGAGCTCGAGCCGCCCCGGATCGAGATCGATCGCGACGATCGCGTCGGCCTGCTGCAGTCGCGCGCCCTGGATCGCATGCAGCCCCACCGCGCCGCAGCCGACCACGACCACCGTCGACCCCGCCTCCACCCGCGCGAGGCGTACCGCCGCGCCGACGCCGGTCATCACCCCGCACCCGATCAGGCAGGCGCGATCGAACGGAATCTCCGCGGGCACCGCGATCGCGCCGGATTCCGGCACCACGGTGTACTGCGCATGCGTGGACGTGGTCGAGAAGTGGTTCAGCATCCGGCCGCCCGCGAGCCGGTAGCGCGAGCCGCCGTCGAGCAGGCGACCCGCCGGCTGGTGCCGCGAGAACGGCTCGCACAGGATCGGCTGGTCGCGCTCGCAGTAGAAGCAGTGGCCGCAGTGCGGATTCCACGAGCACACGACGTGGTCGCCCGGCTTCACGCGGGTGACCGCCGGCCCCACGCGCTCGACCACGCCCGCCCCCTCGTGACCCAGCACGATCGGCAGCGGATACGGCAGGCTGCCCTGGATCACCTCGAGGTCCGTGTGGCACAGGCCGCTGGCGTGCACGCGCACCAGCACGTCGTCGGGAGCCAGCGGCTGCAGCTCGACCTCCTCGATCGCGTGACGTCCGTTGGGCTCGTGCAGCACCGCTGCGAGGTATCTCATCGAAGACTCCCGCGCGGACGCCGGGTCCGCGCATCGTGTTTCTTGCTACGCTCGCCGACCCACCCTCGACGCCGTGCACCGATGACCGACGCCATGCCGACCCCGACACCGCCCGACGGCTGGTCGAAGCACGACCGGACCAGCCCGCTGACCGCGCCGTGGGAGCCGATCTGGGCCCGCCGCGGCGAACGCGCGCTCGCGCTCGCCGTCGAGGTGCGGGAGCCGCACTGCAATTCGCGCGGCCTCGCCCACGGCGGGCTGATCTGCGCGCTCGCGGACAACGCGATGGGGCTGTCGGTGATCGCCGCCGCCCGCGCCGACGGCATCGACGCGAAGGGGGCGCTGACGGTGTCGCTGAACCTGGACTTCGTCGATGCCGCGCGGCCGGGCGAACTGCTCGAGATCCACCCGGAGGTGATCCGCGTGGGACGCACGCTCGGTTTCGTCGAGTGCCGCGTCCGCGTCGGCGAGCGCACGCTGGCGCGCGGCAGCGCGACCTTCCGCCTCGGCTGAGCCGCGGCGCACCGCGGCCCGGATCACGGCCCGAACACCAGGTTCGGCAGCCACAGCGTGAGCTGCGGGAACACCGTGAGCAGCACCAGCAGGCCCATCATCGCGGCGAGGAAGGGCAGCACCTCGACCGTGTAGTCGTCCATCGGAACCTTCAGCACCTGCGAGCTGATGAACATCATCTGCCCCACCGGCGGCGTCACGCCGGCGATGGTCAGGTTGGTCACCAGCACGACGCCGAAGTGCACCGGGTCGATGCCCAGCTTCGTGAGGATGGGCACGAAGATCGGCGTCATGATGATCAGCGCCGAGGTCCCCTCCACCGCCGTTCCCAGCACGATCAGCAGCGCGTTGATCAGCAGCAGCAGCGTGGTCGGATCCTTGGTGAGGCCGACCAGCCAGGCCGCGAGCTGCGGCGGGATCCGCTCCCACGCCAGGTAGAAGCCGAAGGCCGAGGCGGCGCAGATCATCAGCATCACGGACGCGGTGTCGAGCGCGGTCTCCTTCAGCAGATGCGGCACGTCGCGCAGGTCGAGCGTGCGGTAGGCGAAGACGCCGACCAGGATCACGTACAGCACGGTGATCGCGCCCGCCTCGGTCGGCGTGAAGATCCCGTAGCGGATGCCGACGATGATGAACACCGGGATCGACAGCGCCCACAGCGCCTCGCGGAACGCGTGCCCGAGCTCCGCGCGCGACGCGCGCTTCTCGCGCAGCGGCAGGTAGCCGCGCTTCTTCGAGATCACCGCGGTGACGAGCATCAGCGCGCCCGCCAGCAACAGGCCGGGGATCACGCCGCCGATGAACAGCCGCCCGACCGACGCGTCGGCGATGTAGGCGTAGATGATCAGGCCGATCGATGGCGGGATCAGCGCGGTGATGATCGCCGCGCACGAGGTGATGACCGCCGCGAACGCCGGGCTGTAGCCGTGCCGGGTCATCTCGGGCCCGAGCACCTTGGCGAGCATCGCGGCGTCGGCGCTCGACGACGCGGTGAGACCGCCCAGCAGCGTGGCGAGCACCGTGCACATCTGAGCGAGCGCGCCGGTCATGTGGCCGACCAGCGCGTCGGCCAGCGCGAGCAGCTTCCGGGTGATGCCCGCCCGGTTCATGATCGCGCCGGCGAGCACGAAGAACGGGATCGCGAGCAGAGGATAGGAGTCGGTGGCCGAGACCATCTTCTGCACGAAGATGTTCAGCGGCACCTCGCCGCTCACCAGGAAGAACGACAGCGCGCTGATGGCGATCGCGAACGCGATCGGCGTGCCCAGCGCGAACAGCACGCACATCGCGATCGCGGGGATCCAGTCAGCCAGCATTGGTTTCCCTCGTCGCGTCGATCGACCAGCCGCGGCCGGCCAGCACCTGGACATAGCGCACCGCCATCAGCAGCGAGCTCAGCGCCACCGGACCGTAGAGCCAGGTCTGCGGCACGCGCAGCACGGGGCTGGGGCTGTCCCATGCATCGATCGCGAAGCGGGTGCCGAAGAAGGTCATGAACGCGAAGAACGCGAGCAGCAGCACGTGGTTGAAGCCGCGGATCGCGCGCTGCAGGCCCGGCGGCAGCTTCTCGACCAGCACCTCGATCGCCGGGTGCAGCCGGTACTTCACGCAGGCGGCCGCGCCGAAGAACACCACCCACGCGAAGCCCATCGTGGCGACCTCGCTCGCCCAGGCGGCCGGCTGCGCGGTGATGTAGCGGGTGACGACTCCCCAGCTCACCGACAGCACGACGACCGCGACGGCTGCGCAGGCGACGATCTCCTCGAACTGGTCGAGGACCCAGGCGATACCCCGCTGAGGACGCGGGTCGGACGACGGCGAGGACATGACGGTGGTGGGACGCGGGCGGGAAGCGTGGGCGGCCGGCTCACGCGCGGGCCCGGCGGGGTCGCGCGGCACGCGGTCCCGCCGTGGCGGACCGGCGGAGCACGACCGCGCGCGAGGGCCGCGCGGCCGTCGCCCCCCGGCGCCGGATCACTTCTTCAGGGCATCCATCACCGTCTCGTGCAGGTTCGGCGTCCACTTCGGGAAGGCCTTGTACACGGGGGCAGTGACCTTCTGGAACGCGGCGTTGTCGACGTCGACGAAGGTGACGCCCGCGGCCTTGAACTTGGCGACGTAGTCGTCGTTCTGCGCGATCGTCATCCTGGTCATCTCGTCGCCGGCCTTCTTGCCTTCCTCCAGCAGCACGCGCTGCACGTCGGGCGGCAGCGACGCGAAGTACTTCGCGTTCATCGGCCACATCACGAAGGCGGTGAAGTGCCCGGTGGTGGAGATGACCTTGCGGGTCTCGTGCAGCTTCGAGCCCCACAGCGAGCCGAGCGGCGCCTCGGCCGCCTGCACGACGTTCTGCTGGAGCGCGTTGTAGACCTCGGACCACTGCACGGTGGTGGGCCGCGCGCCCATCGCCTTGAAGGTCTCGATCCACATCGTGTTGGGCGGGACACGGACGGTCATGCCCGCCATGTCGGCCGGCGTGCGCACCGCCTTGTCGGCGATCAGGTGGCGCTGGCCGAAGAAGCCGTTGGCCATGATCAGCTTGAAGCCCGAGGCCTCCAGCCGCTTCTCGACGCCCTTGTACCAGTCGGACGCGAGCAGCTTCTCGTAGTCCTTCGGATCCTTGATCAGGTACGGCCCGTTCAGCACGCCGATGTCGGGCACGAAGTCGGACAGGTAGCCGGGGTCCGTGATGTTCATCACGTTGGCCCCCTGGCGGATCATCTCGTTGATCTCCTTGCCCGAGCCGAGCTGCTCGCCGGGGAAGACCTGGATCTGGACGCGACCGTTGGTGCGCGCCGCGACGTTCTTCGCGAACAGTTCGGCGGCGACGTGCGCGGGCTCGGTGGTCGACAGCGAGTGCGCGAAGCGGATGCGGATCTCCTGCGCCTGCGCGGCGGCGGGCAGGGCGGCGGCGAGTGCCGCGGCGAGCGCGACGCCGAAGGCGCCGCGACGGGCGGTGAACGAAGCGATGCTCATGGTCTCCTCCTCGTGGCGGGCCGCGCCGCTGATCGGTCGCCGCCCGGTATTGGTGTGCGTTGCGCCGCGCGGGATGCCGCGGTCCGTTCAGCGGCCGATGGTCGCGCCGAGCTTGCCCGGCCTGGCCGCCCCCGCGTACAGGATGGCCAGCTGCCGGTCGACGATCGCGGCGTGCCGGGCCACCGCGTCCGGGTGCATCTCCGCCTCGGGCGCGGGCTCGAGATCGAAATGTCCGTAGCGGTCCTCGCCACGGACCAGCGTGGCGCTCTCGCGGGGGCCGTTGATCTGGCGCACGTGGGTCGGGATGTAGCGGATCGCGAAGCCGATCCGGCGGTCGTCCGACTCGTTGGCGTCCGAGCCGTGGAAGATCAGCACGTGGTGCAGCGACATCTGCCCGGCCCGCAGTTCCACGGCCACCTTCTCCTCGGGCCGGACCTCGACCTGGATCTCCTGCCCGCGCGACAGCAGGTTCGACTCGGCGAAGGTGTCCACGTGCTCGACCTGGGCACGCTGCGTGCCGGGCACGACCTGCATGCAGCCGTTGGCGAGCGTCGAGGGCGTCAGCGCGAACCAGGCGGTGATCACGTCGGGCGTGGACAGGCCCCAATAGGTGCCGTCCTGGTGCCACGAGACGTACGACGGGTCGTGCGCGTTCTTCGCGAAGAAGCCGGCGCTCCAGCACAGGATGTCCGGCCCGATGACGTCCTCGACGGCGTCGAGGATCCGTGGGTGGCGGACGAGCTCGGCGAGCCAGGGGTAGAGCAGGTGGGGCTTCTGGTTGATCCGGGGCGGCATCCGCCCGCCATGCGCGCGCTCGGCCGCCTCGTAGCGCGTTCGCAGCGCCGCCGCCTCCGCGGGCGACATCACGTCGATCGGGAACTGGATGCCGTCGCGCGTGTACGCCGCGACCTGCGCATCCGTCAGGACCTTGCCCTCGGGTATCTCCTCCCGATCGGCCGACGCGATCGGCTCGTTTTCATTACTGAAAACCAGTTTCATCCCTAAAATGGACGGATGTCAAGAACGACGCGGACGGAGACGGTGGAGCCGGTTCAGAAGGCGCGGCGCGCGACGCCGGCGGTCGGGCGGGTACCCCGCACCGCAGCGCGCGGACATGTCGGGCCGCGCGGCGCCCCGGCCGCGGCCGAGGACGGCCCGCGTTACGAGGCGCCTGCCCTCGAGAAGGGGCTCGACATCGTCGAGCTGCTGGCCGGGGAGCCCGCGCCGCTCGGGCTCGCGCAGATCGCGCAGCGCCTGGGGCGCTCGCCGGGAGAGCTGTTCCGGATGCTCGAGGTGCTCGCGCGGCGCGGGTGGATCGCGCGCGGCGCCGACGGCGGCTGGTCGACCACGCTGGCGCTGTTCGAGCTCGCCCACCGGCAGGCTCCGGTCGAACGCCTGCTCACCGCCGCGCTGCCGGAGATGAACGCACTCGCCGACGCGACCCGGCAGTCGAACCACCTCGTCGTGCACCACGACCGCCGCATCCTCGTGCTCGCCCAGGTCGACAGTCCGGAGTCGATGGGCTTCCGGATCCGGCAGGGCGCACATTTCCCCTTCCGCGCCGACCGCGTCTCGCCCTGGGTCCTCGCCGCCTTCCAGCCGCCGGCACGGCGCGCGGAGCTCGTCGAGGAGATGCTCGAGGGCGATCCGCGGGCGCCGTCGCGCGCGACCGTCGGCCGCGGACTCGAGCGGATCCGCCGGCAGGGCTACGAGCAGCGGCGCAGCGACACGCTGCCGGGCATCGTCGACATCTGCTTCCCGATCCTCGACGCCCACGGCGCGGCGATCGCCACCCTCGCGCAGAACTATCTGCAGCAGCGCGACGTGGCGGTGGGGGTCGACGCGGCGCGGGCGCTGCATCGCGAGGCCGCGGCGCGGATCTCGGCGCGGCTCGGCGCGCGGGTCGACGGGCAGGTCGTCTAGCGGGTCGCCGGTCGGTCGTCCGGCGGGTCGACGGGGGCGTCAGGCGGGTCGTCCCGCGCGTCGTCTCGTGCGTCGTCCCGCGGGTCCACGGCCGCCCCGCTCTCGCCTCAATCGCTGCCGGCGAACCCCAGCTGTCGCCAGGCCTCGAACACCGTCACCGCCACCGCGTTCGACAGGTTGAGGCTGCGGTTGCCCGCCCGCATCGGCAGCCGCAGCCGTTGCGCCGGCTCGAAGGACTCACGCAGCGCCGCGGGCAGTCCCGCGCTCTCGCAGCCGAAGACCAGCCAGTCGCCCTCGCTGAACGCCACGTCGGTGGGCCGCCGCGTGCCGTGCGTGGTCAGCGCGAACATCCGCGCCGGATCCGGCCGCTCCGCCTCCAGCAGCGCGTCCCAGCTCGCGTGCACGCGCGTGCCCGCCCACTCGTGGTAGTCGAGGCCCGCGCGTCGCAGCTTCGCGTCGTCCAGTTCGAAACCCAGCGGCTCGACGAGGTGCAGGCGCGCGCCGGTGTTCGCACACAGGCGGATCACGTTGCCGGTGTTGGGCGGGATCTCGGGATGGACGAGGACGACGCGGAACATCCCGCCAGTCTAGGCGGTCCGGGCGGCCACCAGCGCGACGACCCGCGCCGCGCCCGCCGCCTTCAGCGTGCGCGCGGCCTCGGCCAGCGTGCTGCCGCTGGTCATCACGTCGTCGACCAGGCCCACCGTCAGTCCGTCGAGCCGCGCGTCGCAGGCGAAGCAGCCGGCCAGGTTGCCGCGCCGCGCGGCGAGGTCCAGGCCCGCCTGCGACGGCGTCTCCCGGACGCGCCGCAGTCCGCGTGGGAGCACCGGGCCGACCTCGGGCTCCCCGCCGAGCGACGCGCGCATCGCGCGGGCGATCTCCAGTGACTGGTTGAAGCCGCGGTCGGCGAGCCGTCCGACGGCGAGCGGCACGGGGACCAGGCAGTGCAGTGCCGGCGCCCGCGGCTCGCCGGCCCAGCGGGCCGCGAGCAGTTCGCCCAGCGGCCGCGCGAGCGCGAGGTCGCGGCGGAACTTCAGCGCGGTGACCACGCGGTCGAGCGGCGGCGCGTAGTCGGCGGCGGCGAAGGTGGCGTCGATCGCGGCGGCGGCGGCGTCACCGGCGCAGCCGGTGCAGGCGGCCGAGGGCCGGTCGGTG
>JBAXJZ010000144.1:0-8942 GCA_037137595.1 Burkholderiales bacterium
TGACGATCTGCTCGGGCGCGTTCGTGCTCGGCCACGCAGGCCTGCTCGACGGCCGGCGCGCCACCACGCACTGGCGCTACGTCGCCGAGCTGCGCGAGCGCTTCCCGCTCGCGCGCGTCGAGGAGGACGTGCTCTACGTCGACGACGGCGAGCTGATCACGTCGGCGGGCAGCGCCGCGGGCATCGACGCCGGCCTGCATCTGGTGCGGCGCGACTTCGGCGCGCGGATCGCGAACGCGGTCGCGCGCCGGCTGGTGATGCCGCCGCACCGCGAGGGCGGGCAGGCGCAGTACGTCGACGCGCCGGTGGCGCCGCGGCCCGCGCGCTCGATCGCCACGGTGATGGACTGGGCCCGCGCGCGGCTCGATGCACCGATCGCGGTCGACGCGATGGCCGCGCGCGCCGCGATGAGCCCGCGGACCTTCCTGCGCCGCTTCGAGGCCGCCGCGGGCATCACCCCGCTCGCCTGGCTGCAGCGCGAGCGGATGGCGCGAGCCCGCGAACTGCTCGAGGCCGGCACGCTGCCGATCGGGCACGTGGCCGAGCGCTGCGGCTACGCGTCGCCCGAGACCTTCCGCGCCACCTTCCGCCGGATCGTCGGCGTGCCGCCGGGCGCCTACCGGGCGCGCTTCGCGCGCGTGCCCGAGGCACGCTCGCCCGCGCCCGCGTCTCCCGTCGTCGCCTCGTCGCGCAGCCGCTCGCGCACGAAGTCGCGGAACAGCGACATCACCGGCGCCTCGGTGCGGCCCTCGAGCGTCACGTAGGCGAAGCGCGCGGTGGCCCGCATCCGCGGCGCGAGCGGCAGCTCCACCAGCCGGCCGCGCCCGATCGCGTCGCGCGCGGCGGCGACGATGCCGAGGTAGATCGCGCGCGTGCGGGTCACCACGTCGATCAGGCTGTTGATGTCCTCGCAGCGCAGCGTGCCCATGGCCGCCGGATCGGCCGGCGCGCCGTACTGCTCGACCAGCAGCCGCGCGACCTCGGCCGACAGCGGCGTGGTCGCGATCGGCCAGGCGAGCACGTCGTCGATCGACACGCGTGCGCGGCGCGCCAGCGGGTGGTCGGCGCGGCAGACGAAGCCGGTCCGCATCTCGCCCAGCGGCTCGATCCGCAGGTCCGGCGCCGGCTCCACGCGGCGCGCGTCGACCACCAGCGCCTCGAGCCCGCGCGAGCGCAGCTGCACCAGCTGCAGCTCGGTGGAACCGCGCGCGATCTCCACGCGCACGCCCGGATGGTGGGTGGCCATGTGGACCATCAGCGGGGTCATCAGCATCGCGCCCGGCCCGGAGCCGAGGCCCACGCGGATCGCGCCGCCGGTGCCGCCCGCGAAGAGCGCCGCGCTGCGCCGCAGCTCCTCGGCGCCCAGAACCATCTGCCGGGCGCGCGCCACCACGTCGTGACCGAGCGCGGTCAGCTCGTTGCGCTTGCCCACGCGGTCCAGCAGCAGCCCGCCCAGTTCCTCCTCCAGCGCGCGGATGCTGCGGCTCAGCGCCGACTGCGTGATGAACACGCGCTCGGCCGCGCGGCTGAACGAACCGGTCTCGGCGATGGCGAGCAGGTGCTCGAGGTGGCGGATGTTCATCGCGAGGTCAGTCGTCGAGGGAATGGTTTCGAGGAGAATTATGCATTGGACACATGAGGCCCGCCTTCCCAGAATCGGTCCGGTTCGTCATCGAACCGTCATCGGCGACGCCGCAGCCGACCCCCACACCGCGAGGCCCGCGATGAACCCGATCAAGCGTTCCACCCTCCTCGGCCTGTCCGCGCTCGGCTCCGGCCTGGCCCTGCCCGCCGCCACCCGCGCGCAGTCGTATCCGAGCCGCCCCGTCTCGATCGTCGTGCCCTACCCGGCGGGCGGCCTGTCGGACATCATCGCCCGCAGCGTCAACGTGGCGCTCGGCCGGCACCTCGGCCAGCCGGTGATCGTGGAGAACGTGGGCGGCGGCAGCGGCTCGATCGGCGCGAACAAGGTGCTGACCGCGCCGGCCGACGGCTACCAGGTCTTCCAGGGCTCGCCGAACGAGCTGATCCTCGCGCCGCTCGCGATCTCGTCGATCCGCTTCCGCAGCGAGGACTTCCGGCTGGTGCAGATGATCGCCACCGCGCAGATCGCGTTCCTGGTGCGCGCGTCGATGCCGGTGTCGAACGTCGACGAGTTCGTCGAGTACGCGAGGAAGCAGGCCGCCGCCGGCAAGCCGCTCACCTACGCGAGCGTGGGCGTGGGCTCGTTCTACCACCTGCTGGGCGAGCACCTGTCGAAGTCGATCGGCGTGCCGATGACGCACGTGCCGTACAAGGGCGGCCAGCCCGCCGAGCAGGACCTGCTCGCCGGCGAGGTGGACCTGTTCCTCGCGCCCTATGGCCGCCGCTACGACGACTTCGCGAAGCAGGGCAAGCTGAAGCTGCTGGCGATGCTCAACCGCGAGCGCCGCGAGAGCGTCAGGGCGTGGCCGGCGATCGCCGAGTCGAAGCAGGTCCGCGACTTCGCGTTCGACATCTGGACCGGCTACTTCGTGAAGAAGGACACGCCCGAGGCAGTGGTGCAGCGGCTCCACAAGGCGATCGGCGAGACGCTGGCCGATCCGGCGGTCCGCGATGCGCTCGGCGCGCACAGCCTGCTGATGGCCGAGCCGCAGCCGCTCGAGGCGGTCGGCAAGGTGTACTCGGCCGGCACCGCGCAGTTCCGCGCGATCGCCAAGGCGATCGACCTGCAGCCCCAGTGATCCGCACGCCCCGCGTGCGGCGTCGCCGCGGGGCCGTCCCCCTTTCCGGAAGGAATCCGCCATGAACGTCGTCGTCCTCGGAGCCGGCCTGCTCGGCGTCACCTCGGCCTGGTACCTGCGCCAGCTCGGTCACGACGTGACCGTCGTCGACCGGCAGGCCTCGCCCGCCGCCGAGACCAGCTTCGCCAACGGCGGGCAGATCTCGGTGAGCCACGCCGAGCCCTGGGCCAACCCCAGCGCGCCGCTGAAGGTGCTGAGCTGGCTGGGCAAGGAGGACGCGCCGCTGCTGTTCCGCCTGCGCGCCGACGCGCGCCAGTGGGCCTGGGGCCTGCAGTTCATGCGCGAGTGCACGCCCGCGCGCACCCGGCACAACATCGGGCAGATCGTGCGGCTGGGCACCTACAGCCGCGACGCCCTGCAGCAGCTGCGCCGCGAGACCGGCATCGAGTACGACCAGCGCACGCAGGGGATCCTGCACTTCTACACCAGCGAGAAGGAGTTCGCCTCGGCCGAGGCGCCCGCCGCGCAGATGCGCGCGCTGGGCTGCGACCGGCGCGTGATCTCCGCGGACGAGGCGGTGCGCCTCGAGCCCGCACTGGCGCACATCCGCGGCCGGCTGGCGGGCGCGACCTACACCGCCGAGGACGAGTCGGGTGACGCGAACCGGTTCGCCCGCGAGCTGGTGCGGCTGTGCGAGGGGGCGGGCGTGCGCTTCCTGATGAGCCACACCATCACCGCGCTGCGCGAGGCGGGCGGCGAGATCGACCACGTCGAGGCGACCGACTCGGAAGGGCGCTTCCGCCGGATCCGCGGCGACGCCTACGTGGTGGCGATGGGCTCGCTCAGCCCGCTGCTGGTCAAGCCGCTGGGCATCCGGCTGCCGATCTACCCGGCCAAGGGCTACTCGGTGACGATGCCGGTGAAGGATGCGTCGAAGGCGCACCAGGTCTCGCTGACCGACGACGAATACAAGCTGGTGTTCTCGCGGCTGGGTGACCGGCTGCGGATCGCCGGCACGGCCGAGCTCAACGGCTACGACCGCGACCTGAACCGCGTGCGCTGCGAGGCGATCGTGCGTCGCGTCGAGGCGCTGTTCCCCGGCGCGGGCGACGCGAGCGAGGCGCAGTTCTGGACCGGCCTGCGTCCCGCCACGCCGAGCAACGTGCCGATCATCGGCCGCTCGAAGCTGCCGAACCTGTTCCTGAACACCGGCCACGGCACGCTCGGCTGGACGCATGCCTGCGGCTCGGGCCGCAGCGTCGCGCGGATCGTCAGCGGGCTGGCGCCCGAGGTGGACTTCGCGTTCACACCGGCGACCGCCGCCGCGCCGCGCGTGCAGGTGCTGCAGCCGTCGACGAACCGGGGCTGAACCGTCGACGCACGCGGCGCGCGGTGCGCGCCGTGCCCGACGGCCTACTTGGGCTCCTCGCGCGCGACGAAGCGCCGGATGCGCGCCATCCGGCTCTCGTCGTCCGGGCAGTCCTTGTCGGTCCACTCCATCACCTGCAGCACCACGCCGCCGAAGTCCTTCGGGCTCATCAGCACCTCGCGGCGCAGGTCGCCGAAGGTCTCGCGGTGCGGGATCCGCAGGCCCTTCCTCTCGGCTTCCGCGACGAACGCGTCGAGGTCGTCGACCAGCACGCCGAGGTGGTGGAGCCCCTCGCCGCGCCTGTCGATGAACTTCGCGAGGAAGCCGTCCGGGTCGACCGCGCCGTCGAGCACGACGACGCTGTCGCCGAGCTTCAGGTAGGCGGCATCGGCCCGGGTGCCGGCCATCATGCCGGTGCCGCGCGCGATCAGCTCGGCGCCCAGCACGTCGACGTAGTTCCTCATCGTCACGTCGACGTCGCGGACGGCGACGGCGATGTGGTCGACGGCGACGATCTTGGCCATGGCGTGTCTCCTGGTGGATGCGGTCAGATGATGCGGTCGCGGCGCAGCGCGGCGATCGCCTCGGGCGAGCGGCCCAGCAGCCCGCCGTAGACCTCGTCGTTGTGCGCGCCCAGCGGCGGTGCGACGAACTCGATCGCGCCCGGCGAGTCGGACAGCTTCGGCACCACGCCGTTCGTGAGGAAGGTCCGGCCCGACGCGAGCACCGCCTCGACGACGTTGCCGCGTTCGCGCACGTGCGGGTCGGCGACGACGTCGGCGATGCTGTTGATCCGGGTGACCGGCACCGATTCGCGCGCCAGCAGCGCGATCAGCTCGTCGACCGGCCGCTGCGCGACCCAGTCGGCCACGATCATGTTGACCGCCGCGTGGTTCGTCGCCCGCGCCCGCGCGGTCGCGAAGCGCGGGTCGGTCGCGAGGTCCTCGCGCTGCATCAGCACGAGCACCCGCCGCCACACGTTGTCGGTGCCCGCGTTGATCGACAGCCACTGGCCGTCACCGGTCCGGTAGGTCTCGGCCGGTGCGATGCTCGGGTTGCTGTTGCCCATCCGGGTGGGCACGTTGCCGAGCAGCCCGAAGGCTTCGATCGAGCCGGCGATCCGCAGGATGCCCTCGTAGAGCGCGAGATCGATCTCCTGTCCGCGCCCGCTGACATGGTCGCGGTGGTGGAGCGCGAACATCGTGCCGATCGTGCAGAAGAGGGCGGTGATGTAGTCGGCCAGCGCGCCGCCGGGGCGCGTCGGCGGGTTGTCGGGGAAGCCGGTGACCCAGTCCTGGCCGCTGAACGCGGTGGCGATGCGGTCGAAGGCGAGCCGATCGCGATAGGGACCGGTCTGCCCGAAGCCCGAGACGTGCGCGACCACCAGCCGCGGGTTCGCGGCCGAGAGCACGTCCCAGCCGAGGTTCCACGACGCGAGCGTGCCGGGCCGGAAGTTCTCGATCAGCACGTCGCAGGTGGCGGCCAGCTCCAGCGCCAGCGCCTGGCCCTCGGGGCGGCGCAGGTCGAGCGTGACGCAGCGCTTGTTGCGGCCCAGGCCGGCGAACATCAGGCCGGTGCCGTCCACCGCCTGGCCGAGGTGGCGGGACATGTCGCCGGTCTGCGGGTCCTCGACCTTGATCACGTCGGCGCCGAACTCGGCCATCAGCGTGCCGCAGAAGGGCGCACCGATCAGGCTGCCGAGCTCGAGCACGCGCAGTCCCTGCAGCGCCTTGCCGGCCATCGTCTCCCCTCCCTCGCGGGCTGTTCCGTCATTCGGAACGTCTATCCCGCCACTGCGAACGAGTATCCCGGCCGCCGCGCGGCCGCGTCAACTCCGCGGTCCGGACCGCGCGCCCGGCGGCACCTCGGACGGCGCACCCGTACGCGCACCGCCCGGGCGCACCGACGCCTCGACCGATGCCGCGACCGACCACGACCGACGGACGGCCGCCGACGGGGCGACGGACGGCGGCCGACGCGTGCATCAGTTCCGCATGCCGCCGCGCGGCCCGTCGGACACTCGGACCTGTACGACCGGGCCGTGCGACCGCCGCACGACCCACTGCCGTGAGACCCGATGCGACCCGCCCAATCGATCGTCGACGACTCCCTCCCGATGCTTCGCCGAGTGCACCGTGCCCTCGGCCGGGACGTGCCGGCGGAGACGGTCGAGGACGTGGTCGCACGGGTCGGGCACCTCGAACACGGCGCTCGCGTGGCCGCGCCGGTGCTCGTGCTCACCGCCGTCGCGCTGTCGGCGTTCGCGTGGGATGCGACGACCGCCGTGCCGCTGTCGGCCTGGTGGGTCTCCATCGTCGCGATCCTCGGCGTGCGCTACGGGCTGCTCCGCCCGGCCAGCGCGGCCTCGCGTTCGCCGGAGGCCGCACGCCGCATCGCCCGCGGGATCGCGACCGGCACCGCGCTGACCGGCGCGATGACGGGCGGGCTCGGCGCGCTCGCGCTCGGCGTGCCCGAGCCCGAGGTCCACGGCCTGGCGCTGGCGATGATCGCGATGCTCTGCGGGCTCTCGCCGTTCAGCCTGCATCCGGTGCCGGCGGCATGGCTGAACTTCAACGCGACGATGGTCGGGCTGTTCGCGTTCGCGCTGGCGCTCGAGTATCCGGCGCACGCACCGATGGTGCTGTCGGCCGCGACCGTCGCGCTCGCCGTCGGCTGGTTCGCGATGCGCGCGCTGCACGTGGACCTGCGGGTGCGCATCGCGCAGGCGCGGCGCATCGACGGGCTGGTGGGCACGCTGCGCGACCGCAGCCACCGCGATCCCCTCACCGGGCTGCGCAACCGGCAGTGGCTGGGCGAACACCTCGCGAACCTGTCGGACCGGCAGGGCGTGGCGCTGGCCTTCGTCGACCTCGACGGCTTCAAGGCCCTCAACGACCGTCACGGGCACGCGGCCGGCGACTCGGTGCTGCGCGCCTACGCGTCGGCGCTGCAGGGCGCGGTCCGCGGGATCGACCACGTCGTGCGGCTGGGCGGCGACGAGTTCGTCGTGGTGCTCGGCGACGTCGCGTCGGCGGAGGACGCGCAGGCCGCGGCCGCGCGGATCGTCGCGGCCGCACGCGTGCCGGTGACGCTGCCCGACGGCGGCACGGTCGTGCCCGACGCCAGCCACGGCGTGTCGATGCTGGCCTCCGACACGAGCGGCGCGGCGCGCGCGCTCGACGAGGCCGACGCCGCGATGTACGCAGCCAAGCGGCGGCGACGCGGCGACATCCCCGGCTGACGCGGCGGCGAGGCCGCCGCACGACGCAACGGCCGCTCCGCGCGGCGAGGCCCGACGCCGGGTGCGCGCCAGGCCTCATACTCCGGGCGGCGCGCGCCGTCGCCCCGCGGTGCGCCCCGACCGCCGCGCCGCCGATGCTCGTCCTCTTCATCCACCAGAACTTCCCGGGTCAGTTCCTGCACCTCGCGCCGGAGTTCGCGCGCCGCGGCCACCGCGTGGTCGCGCTGGTGCCCGCCGAGCGGGCCGCCGCGGTGGCCGGGCCGCTCGCGCAGCGCGGCGTCGAGGTCGAGCCCTACGAGCTCGCCCGCGGATCCACGCCGGGCGTGCACCGCTGGATCGCCGATTTCGAGACCAAGGTCATCCGCGGCGAGGCCTGCTTCCGGGCGGCGCTCGCGCTGCGCGCGCGGGGTCTCGTGCCCGATGTCGTCGTCGCGCATCCGGGCTGGGGCGAGAGCCTGATGCTGCGCGAGGTCTGGCCGTCCGCCCGCATCGGCCTGTACTGCGAGTTCCACTACAGCCCGCGCGGCCTGGACGTGGGCTTCGACCCCGAGTTCGCCGCCGCCGATCCGGGTGACGCCTGCCGCGTGCGGCTGATGAACCTGAACGCGACGGTGCAGCTCGGCATGGCCGACGCCGGCCTGTCGCCCACCCGCTGGCAGGCGGACACCTTCCCGCCGCCGCTGCGCGCGAAGATCTCGGTGGCGCACGACGGCATCGACACCGACGTGCTCGCGCCCGACGTGTCGGCGGCGGTCAACCTGTCGCTCCCCGACGGCCGCGCGCTGCGGCTCACGCGCGAGGACGAGGTGGTCACCTTCGTGAACCGCAACCTCGAGCCCTACCGCGGCTATCACGTGTTCATGCGCGCGCTGCCCGAGCTGCTCGCGCGGCGGCCGCGCGCGCAGGTGGTGCTGGTGGGCGGCGACGCATCGAGCTACGGCCCGCCGCCCGACCCGGCGCGCTGGGGCGCCCGCAGCTGGCGGCAGATCTTCGCCGAGGAGGTCCGGCCGCGGATCGCCGACAGCGACTGGCCGCGCGTGCACTTCGTCGGGCGCGTGCCGCACGCGGTGCTGACCGCACTGATGCGGATCACCTCGGCGCACGTCTACCTCACCTATCCGTTCGTGCTCAGCTGGAGCCTGATCGAGGCGATGAGCGTCGGCTGCCCGATCGTGGGCAGCGACACCGGGCCGGTCCGCGAGGTGATCGAGGACGGCCGCAACGGCGTGCTCGTCGACTTCTTCGACGCGCGGGCGCTGGCCGCGCGGACCGCCGCGCTGCTCGACGATGCCGACGCGCGCCGTCGCTTCGGCGAACGGGCCCGCGAGGACGCGCGCGAGCGCTACGACCTGCGGCGGGTCTGCCTGCCCGCCCAGCTGCGCTGGGTCGAGGCGCTGGCCGGCTGAACGTCCGGGCCGGGCCTCGCCCGGGCAGGCGCCGTGCCCGCCCGGCGGCGTTCGACCCGAGGTCGCGGGACAGCCCGGGTGCGTCCCCGGCCCGTCATCGCGGCGAGGTCGCGGCCGACGCCTCGCGCGGCGGCCCCCTCCACTCGGCGGCAAGAGCGGCGTACTGGCGCACGCTATCCTGGGTCTCGCCGGGCGTGTAGATT
>JBAXJZ010000145.1:0-8918 GCA_037137595.1 Burkholderiales bacterium
GGTGTCGGCCGCGGGGCTCGCGGGCATCGCCGCCTGGACCGCGCTGCCCGGCATGCCGCTGATGGCCGCGACGCTCGCGCTGCAGGGGGCCGGCCTCGGGCTCTTCCAGGTGGCGCACACCGACGGCGTGGTGGCGGCGCTGCCGGCCTCGGCGCGCGGCGTGGCGGGCAGCCTCACGATGGTGGCGCGCACGGTGGGCGTGGTGGTGGGCGCGACCGCGTGGCTGGGGCTGCTGCGGCTGCACGAGGCGCCGGGCCTGTCGGCCGACGCGGCACGCACAGCGACGGTCGAGGGCTTCGGCACGGTGATGCTCGCCGCCACCGCGCTGCTCGGCGTCACGCTCGCCGCCTGGGCGGTGCAGGCGGTGCGACGGCGGCGCTGAGTCAGCGGGAGGCGGGTTTCTTCGCGGACGAGGGGGTCTTCGCGGCGGGTTTCCTGGCGGCCGGCTTCTTGGCGGCCGGCGTCTTCGCAGCGGGTTTCTTCGCAGCTGTCTTCTTTGCGGCGGGCTTCTTGGCTGCGGGCTTCTTGGCTGCGGGCTTCTTGGCTGCGGCCTTCTTGGCTGCGGCCTTCTTGGCGGGGGGCTTCTTGGCGAGGGGCTTCTTGGCGGGAGGCGCCGCCGCCTCAGCCACCGCGGGCGCCACCGGCCGGGCCGACGGCGCCTTCACCGGCGCCGCCACCCACAGCCATTCCTGAGCGAATCTTCGCAGCGACGACGGCGGCGTCTCGTCCGAGATCTGCAGCTCGAACTCGTCGACGAAGCCGCTCCACAGGTCCAGCAGTCCCTCGTGGAACGCATGCGGCGCGTTCGCGTCGAGCCACGATGCCACCGCCGACTCGTCGGGCAGGCCGGCCGCGATCGCGGTGCGCAGCAGCCCCTCGGCCGCCGGCACCGTCAGCGGCAGCGACGCCGACTCGCCCAGCGCGCCGGCGAGCATCACCGTCACCAGCGTCTCCTCGTCGGCGCGGCCGCCGGTCAGCGCCGCCCAGTGCGACGTGGTCTCGGCCTCGTACGCATCGACCTCGTCGAGCGCCGAGTCCGGGAACACCAGCCGCTCCATCAGCCGCGCGCCCGGGCCGTCGAGGCTGCCCGCCACCAGCTGGTGGATCGGGATGCTCGCGTCGAGCACGATCTCCATCACCGGCCGCACGCTCTCGCGGAAGATCGCGTCGACGATCGGCCGGTAGGCCTCGGGCACGCCCGCGGGCAGGTCGGCGAAGCGCTCGGGAAAGCGACGCGCGCGCTCGAGCACCTGCTCGAAGCCGCGCAGGTCCTGCACCCAGGCCCGCTCGGGCGCGTACGCGAGGATCAGCAGCGCGGTCATCACGTACGGCTCGGCGATCGACGGATCGAGGTCCGGACCGGTGTTGCCCAGCACCGCGCGCAGCGCCCGCGCGGCGCCGAAGCGGCGTCGTCGCTCGGCCGCCTCGCGCTCGCGCGCGGCGAACTCGGCGTAGGGCAGCAGCGCCCAGTGCGCGACCACCTCGGCGTCGAAGCGGCGAAGCGTCACGGGATCGAGTTCGTCGGGGTCCTCGCCCTCCTCGACCGCCAGCACGCGCTTGATCGACTGCGACGCGCCCTTGGTGTGGAACAGCAGCCCGCGCTCGACGATCGACCGCGCCGCCATCGCGACGTCGCCGGCGCTCACCTTCTCCAGGTGCAGGTTCACCAGGCCCATCATCGCGCGCATCGCGCGCTCCAGGTCGTCGCGCAGGTGCTCGGTGCCCAGCACCGTGGCGATCCGGCGCAGGCCGCGCACGCCCTCGGCGAGCAGCGCCTCGCGCCGCTCGTCGCCCAGCAGGCCCTCGCGCACCGCGTGCGACCAGGCACGCTCGAACAGCGTGCGTCCGTCGTGGCGGGCGACGGCGGTCACAGCACGTCGTCCTCGTCGTCGTCGGCCGCGCCCTCGGCCTTCGGCGGCGGGGGCGGCGGCGCGTCCAGCGCGCGGAAGTGGCGGGCGCGCAGCATCTCCATCATTTCGCGGGAGATCTCGTAGCGCTCGCAGCGCAGCCGCCAGGCCAGCTCGTGCCAGTCCTGGTCCTGGACCTCGCGCAGCGGCACCACGTCGCGGCGCGTGTCGGCGTCGAGCTCGCCGTGCTGCAGGTCGGCGTTGCCGCGCGGGATCTCGTCGTCCTCGTCGCCGGCGTTCGGATCGAAGGTGCCGTGGCGGAAGAAGCGCTCGATCTCCGCGTGGCGGTCGCTGAAGTAGTCGCACAGCGCGTTCAGTCCGGCCTCGGTGCCGCCCAGCGCGACGATGAAGTCGTCGGTGCGGTCCTCGTCGGCGAACACCACCGCATTGACCATGCCGCGCAGCGCCTCGTGCGTGCGGTCGCCGTAGTCGCGCTCGAGCGCGACGGCCGCGGCGAACTGCTCGGGCGAGATCAGCGCGCCCACGATCGACATCCGCGACGCGTCGTGCTCGCGCAGGATCGCGACCACGTCGCGCGGCGGCATGGCGTCGATGATCGTCGCGAGCGCACGGTCGCCCTCCTGGTCGGCGATCACCGCGAGCGCGCGCTCGGCCCCCTCGACGTCGCCGCCGTTCACCAGCGTGGAGACGGTCCTGACGATCGGGTGGCTCACGACTCGGTCCTCCGGTCGAAGCCCTGCTGCTCGAGGAAGTCCTCGCCCAGCGCCTCGCCGTCCTCGTCGCCGTCGTGGTCGTCGTCCTCGCCGTCGCCGCGCTCCCGGCGACCCTCGCCCTCGCCGTCGGCAGCCGCCGCCGCGGGCAGCGACGAGCCCGACGCATGCTCGAGGAACTCCAGCCCCACCGCGGTCGCGAGGAAGTCCTCGCCGCCCGCCTCCTTCAGCACGCGGTCCACCAGCGGCCGCGCCCAGCCGGCCACGCCGAGTTCGGCCGCGAGCTCCGCCCAGGACGGGAACTCGCCCGGCTCGCCGCGCAGCAGCGCCGCGAGCCGCTCGCGCGACGCGCCGGCGAAATCGAACGCGCGATGGAAGGCCGGCACCAGCATCACCGGCGCCACCTCGATCATCGGCAGCAGCGCGGCGAACTCGCGCCGCTTCTCGGCCAGGCGGCGGTCCAGCACATGGCCGCCCTCGGAATCGGTGCGCAGGTCGTCGAGCTCGGCCTCGTAGTCGGTGCGCAGCTCGTGGAAATAGCGGGACAGTCTCATTCGATCTCGTTCAGGTAGGCCTCGAACATCGCGCGCGCGGTCGCGGCCGGGTCGTCCAGCAGCCGCTTCTGGCGCGCGGCGTCGTGGGCCCGACGGCGTTCGTCGTCGGACAGCAGCTCGAACGCCTCCTGCGCGGCGCGGAAGCGCGCCGGCGCGACCGGGTCGGGGTTGCGGTCCGGGTGCCAGCGCGCGGCCAGCCGCCGGAAGGCCTGCTTGATGTCGGCGGCGGTCGCGGTCGATGCGACGCCGAGCACGTCGTACGGATCCTGGGTGGACACGGCGTGGGGGGAGGAGGCGCGTGGGGAAGGGCGAAGTGTAGCCCCCGACCGCCGGCATCGCGGTGCGCAACCGCACCGGCGCAGTGCGGTTCGACCGCCCGACGCACCGTATCAGGCGCCGCAAGGCCGCTCCGGCCCCGGTAGCACGGTTCTTGCGAGCCCTCGTCCGACGCGCCGGCCCCCGAACGGCGCCCTCGACAGGGAGACCCCCCATGCGCCTGCGCACCCGCCTCGCCGCCCTCGCCGGCGCCGCCCTGATCGCCGCCGCCCCGGCCGCGATCGCCCAGACCAAGTGGCGGGCGGCCGGCAACTTCGCCATCGAGCACACCTCCACCGAGGCGATGAAGCTCTTCAAGGAGGAGGTCGAGAAAGCGACCGGCGGCAAGCTCGCGGTCGACCTGTTCCCGGCGATGCAGCTCGGCGGCGCGCAGGAGAACGTCCAGGCGGTGCGGACCGGCTCGATCCAGATCTGCTGGATCGGCATGGCCTTCCTGTCCCGGACGGTGCCCGAGCTCGAGGCGCTGTCGCTGCCGTTCCTCTTCACCAGCCGCGAACAGGCCTTCCGCGTGGCCGACGGCCCGATCGGCAAGGAGATCGACAGGAAGATGGCCGACAAGGGCCTGACGCTGCTGGGCTTCATGGAGCTCGGCGCCCGCCACGTGACCAACTCCAAGCGGCCGATCAGGTCGCTCGAGGACTTCAAGGGCCTTAAGATCCGGCTGCAGCCGAACGAGACCCACCTCGCCACCTTCCGCGCGCTCGGCGCCAACGCGGTGGCGATGGACGTAAAGGAGCTCTACCCGGCGATGCAGCAGGGCGTGATCGACGGCCAGGAGAACCCGTTCGCGATCATCGGCGCCAACCGCTACTTCGAGGTCCAGAAGTACATCTCGAACACCGGTCACTTCTTCGACTTCATCACCATCGTCGCGCACCGCAAGACCTTCGAGGCGCTGCCCGCCGCCCAGCAGAAGGCCATCCGCGACGGCATCGACGCCGCCGTCCGCTACCAGCGCGAGCGCGCCAAGCTGCAGGAGGCCGATTCGATCGCCGAGATCCGCAAGCGCGGGATGGTCTACGACGAGGTCACCCCGAAGTTCGTCGCCGACATGCGGACCGCCACCGCCGGCATCGTCGACGACGTGAAGAAGCGCGTGGGCGACGACCTGGTCAAGCGCGTGCTGGCCGAAGCCGCGAAGAAGTAGGGCCGTGGCCGCCGCCTTCCCCGCGGGCGGACGCCTCGGCGCCGCCTATTCGACGCTGCTGGCGCGCCTGGACGTCGGCGCGCGCTGGCTGATCATCGTCTGCAGCGCGGCGATGATCGTCGTGGTCTCGGTGCAGGTCGCGCTGCGCTACCTGCTCAACACCTCGATCGACTGGTCCGACGAGGTCTCGCGGCTGCTGTTCGTCTGGAGCATGTTCCTCGCGATCCCGCTGGGCATCCGGGAGGGCTCGCACGTGGGGGTGGAGCTGCTGGTGCAGTTCGTGCCCGCGGTGCCGCGCCGGCAGCTCGCCCGCGTCTGCACGGTGCTGGCGATCGGGATGATGGCGATCGTGCTCTGGCAGACCGTGCGGATCGCGGCCGACACCTGGGACGAGCTGATGCCCACGCTGCCGATCAGCGTCAACTGGTTCCTCGTGCCGGTGGCGCTGTCGGCCGCGCACAGCGTGCTGCACCTGGTGCCGCTGCTGTGGCGCGAGCCGGTGCGCACGATCGTGACGATGAACGAATGACGGGAGCCTCGCGATGAGCGCCTGGGTGATGCTCGCCTTCGGGGCTGCAGCGCTCGCGGGGATGCCGCTCGCGTTCGCCCTTGGCCTGTCGGCGATCGCCGGCCTCGCGATGGCCGACATCGACTACGGCATGCTGCCCACGCGGATGATGAACGCGGTGAACTCGTTCCCGCTGATGTCGATCCCGCTCTTCATGGTCGCCGGCGAGCTGATGATCAAGGGCGGGATCATGGAGCAGATGGTGCTCTTCGCGAACGCGGTGGTGGGTCGCGTCCGCGGCGGGCTCGCGCAGGTGGCGATGCTCGCGGGCGCCATCCTGTCGCTGGTCTCGGGCACCGCGGTGTCGGATGCGGCGGCGCTGTCGTCCACGATGGGCCCGGAGCTCAAGAAGCACTACGGGCTGGGCTTCTCCACCGCGGTGATCGCGGCCTCGGCCAACCTCGGGCCGATCATCCCGCCGTCGGCCGCGATGATCGTCTATGCGTACATGGCGGGCTCGTCGGTGTCGATCGGCGCGCTCTTCGTCGCGGCGGCCGTGCCCAGCGTGATCATCACCGCGGTGTTCATGGCGCAGTGCTGGTGGATCGCGAGGAAACGCGGCTATCCGGTCACCGGCGAGCCGTTCACCGTCCAGCGGCTGGTGCACGCGACGAAGACCTCGTGGCTCACGCTCGCGATGCCGATCGGCGTGATCGGAGGCATCGTGGGCGGCGCGTTCACCGCCACCGAGGGCGCGGCGATCGCGGTGGTGGGCGCGCTGCTGCTCGGCTTCGTCGTCACGAAGAAGCTGAAGTGGGCGGATCTTCCGGAGATCCTCTACCGCTCCGCGGTGATGTCGGGCGTGGTCGCGGCGATGATCGCGTTCGCCTCCACCGTCACCTTCCTGCTCACCGTCGACATGCTGCCGCAGCAGCTCGCCGACGGGCTGAAGGCGATCACCTCGAACCCGCTGGTGTTCAACCTGCTGGTGGCGGTGCTGCTGCTGGTGGTGGGCATGTTCCTCGAGTCCAATGCCGCCTACATCATGCTGGTCCCGCTGCTGCACCCGATCGCGCTGTCGTACGGCATCGATTCGACGCACTTCGCGTTCCTGTTCGTGCTGAACCTGATCATCGGGATGATGACGCCGCCGGTGGGCGTGGTGCTGTTCGTCATCTGCGGGATGACCGGGATCCGGATGGGCGAGCTGGTGAAGCACTGCATGCCGTTCATCGTCTCGCAGTACGCGCTGCTGATCGCCTGCATCCTCTGGCCGCCGCTGGTGACCTGGCTGCCGAAGGCGATGGGCTACTGACGGAGGGCGACGTGACGACCACGGGTCCGCAGACCGACGCGCCGCCGCGGACGAAGGCGATCCCGATCGTCGACCTCGCCGGCGACGAGGACGCGGTGCTGCGCGCGCTGGTGGCCGCCTGCACCGACACCGGCTTCTTCGGCGTCACCGGCCACGGCGTGCCCGCGGCCACCGTCGCCGGCGCGTTCGACGCGGCGCGCGCGTTCTTCGCGCTGCCCGAGGACGAGAAGCGCCGCGTGCGGCGGCCGCGACCGGAGCTCAACCGCGGCTGGATCGCGCCCGGCACCGAGACGCTCGCGCGGCTGGCGGGGCGCGAGACGCCGCCGGACTTCAAGGAAGTGTTCACCGCCGGGCCCGAGGCCTTCGACCCCGACGATCCGTACTTCACCTGCGAGGCCGCGCGTCCGCACTGGGGTGCGACGCCGTGGCCGGAACGTCCCGCGGGCTTTCGCGACGCCGTCCTCGCCTACCAGTCGGGCATGGTCGACCTGACCGCGCGGCTGATGACGCTCTTCTGCCGCGCGCTCGGCGTGGCCGACGACCACCTCGCGCGCCGGTCCACCCGCGCACCGAGCCAGATGCGGCTGATCCACTACCCGCCGTACGACGGGCCCTGGCAGCCCGGTCAGCTGCGCGCGGGCGAGCACACCGATCTCTCGCTGCTGACGATCGTCGCGTCGGACAACAATGCGGTGGGCGGCCTCGAGGTCCGCGACCGCGATGGCGACTGGGTCGCGGCGCCGGATTTCGACGGCTTCATGGTCAACCTCGGCGACACCATGATGCGATGGTGCAACGACCGCTGGGTGTCGACGCCGCACCGCGTGGCGAATCCGCCCCCGGACGCGGGCGCGCGCTCGGAGCGCTTCTCCCTCGCGTATTTCCACATCGTCGACTACGACGCGGTCATCGAGTGCCTGCCTTCGTGCGTGGACGCCGCGCACCCTGCGCGCTACGCGCCGATCACGATGGGCGAGTACCGGGCGTCGCGGTTCGCGCGGACGGCGAACGCGGGCGGCTGAACGCGCCTCGCGATCGCGCGGGTGTCGTGCGGGCGGTCGACGGGGCGGCGCTCACGCCGCCATCCAGCCGCCGTCCACCATCAGCGTCGCGCCGGTGACGAAGCTCGCGTCGTCGCTGGCCAGGAACAGGATCGCGCGCGCGACGTCGTCGGGCCGGCCCAGCCGCGGCCAGGGCGTGCGCCGGTGCGCGCGGTCGAGCACCTGCGGATCGACGGCACGGCCGCCCGCCCCTGTCTGGATCTTGCCCGGCGCCACCGCGTTCACCACGATGCCCTGCGCCGCGTAGTCGGTGGCCACCTGCCGCGTCAGGTAGTCGACGCCCGCCTTGGTCGTGCCGTAGCCGAGGTCGCCGGGCGCGGCGATCATCCCGTGCTGGGACGACAGGTTGACGATGCGGCCACGCACCTCGCCGACCGGTGCCTGCTTCAGCATCTGCCGGACCGCCGCGCGACAGCCGCGGTAGACGCCCGACAGGTTCACGTCGAGCAGCCGCTGCCAGTCGTGCTCGTCGAGCTCCAGCAGCGGCCGCGCGTGGCGTACGCAGGCGTTGTTGACCATCACGTCGAGCCGGCCGAAGCGCGCGACCGTGCGCTCGACGAGCGCGTCGACCTGCGCGCTGCTCGCGACGTCGCAGTGCTCGTAGTGCGCGACGTGGCCGTCGGCGGCGATGAGGTCGACCGTGGGCGGGCCGCCCTCGATCACCGCGGGGGTGACATCGGCGACCACGACGTGCGCACCGTGCGCGGCGAGCCGTCGCGCGGCCGCGCGACCGATGCCGGACGACGCGCCGGTGACGATGCAGACGCGGCCGGGCAGACGCAGTGCGCTGGGCGGGTCGAGGTGGGACATGGGTCCTCGTGCGGGACGTGGGGCCGCGGCGGCGGAGCCCCGGGGAGGGTCGGCCGCCGCCGCGGCGAGGTCGAAGCGTGGCACGAACGCGGTGACGGCGCGCCGCCGCTCATCGCGGATACGGCGCCGGGCCGTCGAGACCGCGCAGCATCGCAAGCGACACCAGCCCGGTCGCGACCGCGAGCGCCCAGAGCGCGAGGCCCGGTCCCGGACCCGCGCCCGCGGCGGCGAAACGGCCGAGGTCGAACACCACGAGGTCGTAGAGCGCGTGCCCGACGATCGACGGCCACAGCGCGCCGCAGCCCACCGCCGCCTGCAGGAAGACCGCGCCGACGACGATCGTGAACACGCACTGGAACACCGCCGCGCCCGGCGTCAGCCCGCCCGCGACGTTGAGCAGGTGGAACGACCCGAAGGCCGCGAGCGCCGCGACCGCGCCGCGACGCGCGCCGAAGACGCGCCAGAGCGCCGCGAGCAGCAGGCCGCGGAACAGCACCTCCTCGTTCAGGCCCACCAGCGCGGTGGTGCGCAGCACGCGGAGCGTGGTGCCGAGGTCGGCCGCGGCCGGATCGGCGACCGACCCGCGCGCCACGACCCACGCGGCCACCG
>JBAXJZ010000146.1:0-8895 GCA_037137595.1 Burkholderiales bacterium
TGCTCGTCGCGCGACAGCGAGGCCAGCAGCTCGACGACCCAGCCCTCGTGGGTCCGGGCCATGCCGGCGAAGCGCTCGCGGCCGGCGTCGGTGAGTCGCAGGCGGGTCGCGCGCCGGTCGTTCTCGACGGCTTCGCGGACCAGCCAGCCTTCGTCCTGGAGCTGGTCCGCCAGCCCCGTGACGTTGCCGCCGGTCACCATCAGGCGCTGCGAGAGCTCGCTCATCTTCAGCGCGTCGGCGCGGTCGAGCTGCGCGAGCAGGTCGAAGCGAGGCAAGGTGCAGTCGAACTCGCGGCGCAGCGCGTGCCGGATCCGCGACTCGATCAGGTTCGAGCAGGTCAGGATCCGCAGCCAGAGCTTGAGCGCGAAGTGGTCGTCGGCTTCCAGCCGCGTCTCGTGGTCGACCGCCTGCGGTTCCATCGTCGCCCCCTGCCGATGCTTGAAGCCTGAATAAATCAGGCCTCAATGATATCGGGTTCGCCGCACGGCGCGACGGGCGGCGGGCCGAAAAAAAAGCGCCGGGTTGCCCCGGCGCTTTCAGGTTCGGCTCGAAGCCGGCACGAGGCCGGCGCTCGATCAGAACAGGTGGCGGATACCCACCGAGAAGCGCTGCTGGCTGTCGACCTTGACGGCGGCCGTCGGCGACTGCGCGCCCGAGTAGTCGTTCTTGCCGTAGGCGACGTACCAGTTGGTCCGCTTCGACAGCGGGACCGTGTAGCCGAGACCGAACTGGATCTTCGCCGTGTTCGCGGCGCCGATCACGTCGGTGAAGTCCGCGCGGACGACGTTCAGCAGAAGCTGACCCGGGCCGAGGTTCGCGAAGCCGCTGATCAGGGTGTTCTTGATCGACGGGGTCGCGAGGGCGGCGGCGGTGCGCTGCTCGTAGTTCAGCGAGGTGTAGCCCAGCGACAGGCCGAAGTTGGTCCAGCGGTACGACGCGGCCAGGGCGGTCACGTCTTGCAGCACGATGCCGACGAGCGGGGCCGCGGTGGCGGTGGCGCCGGCAACGGTCTTGCGATCGATGCTGTGGTAGCCGGCGGTCAGGTACAGGCCGCCGAGCTGCCAGCCGGCAGCCAGACCCCAGATGTCACCCGTGCCCGCTTGCGCGCTGCCCGGGATCGTCGAACCGACCGGGTTGTTGGTCAGGTTCTCGCCGAAGGCGTAGACACCGTAGACGGTCAGGCCGCCCATCGTCGGCGACTTGAACGACAGCGAGTTGTCCAGACGGAACGGGCCCTGGACGATCGCGGTGCCCGCGGCGCCGGTGTTCGAGCCGGTCGAGGCGGCCCAGTTGTTGTACAGGGTGTAGCCCGAGAAGTCGGCCGGCAGCAGCGCCCAGAACAGCGGCGAGTACTGGCGACCCATCGTCAGGGCGCCCCAACGGCCTTCCAGGCCGACGAAGATCTGGCGGTTCCAGAACTTGTTGTCGGTGGTCGTCGCGGTCTGGCCGGCGAGCAGGAACGGCGAGCCGCCGCCGGTGTCACCGGTCGACAGGTCGAAGCCGTGCTCCAGGGTGAAGATGGCCTTCAGGCCGCCGCCCAGGTCTTCCGAGCCGCGGACGCCGAAGCGCGAGCCGCTCTGGGTGCCCGAGTTCAGGCGCAGGCCGGCCTTGCCTTCCTGGAAGGGGAGCGCGGTGGCGCCGGTCGCGACCGGCGGGGTGCTGGCGTTCGCGTTGGCGTTCGAGTACTCGACCGACGCGTCCATGATGCCGAACAGGGTGACCGACGATTGCGCGTGCGCGACAGCCGGCAGAGCGGCCGCGACAGCGACTGCGAGAAGCGATTTCTTCATTGATCAATCTCCTAGGTTTCTGGATTCCACAGGCGCCTGGACGAACCCGACACCCCAACTCCCCGAGAAAACTCTTCGGCCGGAAGTTGCCGGCTATTCTCGCCAAAAAGTTCCCCAGGGCAAAGGAAAAGCGGGTTCGCGGGCGGAGGTCCCGCGGGACTTTGTGGCTTTGTCGCAACAGGGTCCGGCGCGGATCGGGAGGGTGGCATCGTCCGTCCGTCGGCTGCGGGGTGCGCGTCGGCCGGCTCCTTACAATAGTGCGCGATGGACCCGTCCGCTCCCCTCCGGCACCTCACTCCCCTGGACCGGCTGATCGCCGGCGCGAGCCGCGCGCTCGGCGCGATCGGCGCCGCCCCGGGGGCCAGCCGCCCCACGCCCCGGCCCCGTCGCGACACCGTCGGCGACCCGCTGTCCGACGAGGACCGTCAGCTCGCCGGCGCACTCATGCGTGTCAATCACGTTGGCGAGGTCTGTGCCCAGGCCCTCTACGAAGGCCAGGCGGCGACTACCCGTGACCCTCGGCTGGAGCGCTTCTTCCGCGACGCCGCCGCCGAGGAGGGCGACCACCTCGCCTGGACGCGCGAGCGGCTCGATGAGCTGGGGGCCCGCCCCTCGCTGCTGAATCCCCTGTGGTACGCGGGTGCGTTCGCCATCGGCGCGCTGGCGGGACGTGCCGGAGATCGCTATTCGCTCGGCTTCATGGTCGAGACCGAGCGCCAGGTCGAGCATCACCTGGCCGGCCACCTCGAACGGCTGCCCGCGGGCGACGACGCCTCGCGCGCGATCGTGGACCAGATGAAGCGCGACGAGGCCGGGCACGCCGACCACGCCGAGGCGCTGGGCGCCGCCCGGCTGCCCGAGCCGGTCCGGGTGGTCATGCAGCTCGCCGCCAAGGTCATGACGGAGGCCGCCCACCGGATCTGAGGCGGCCGGCGCCGGGCATGCCCGGCGAAACCCCGGCTCAGTCCTCCACGATCTCCCAGGACAGGGTCAGGTCGGCCGTCTTGGCGAGCATCGCCGACGCCGAGCAGTACTTGTCGTGCGACAGCTTGATCGCCCGCTCGACCAGATTCGGCTTCAGCCCGCGGCCGCGTACCGTGAACCGGAACTCGATGGCGGTGAACACCTTCGGATCGGCCTCCGAGCGCTCGGCCTTCAGCGCGACCTCGCAGCCGCGGATGTCCTGGCCGCTCTTGCGCAGGATCAGCACGACGTCGTAGGCGGTGCAGCCGCCCGTGCCGAGCAGCACCATCTCCATCGGCCGCGGTCCGAGGTTGCGGCCGCCGCCCTCGGGCGCGCCGTCCATCACCACCGCGTGCCCGCTGCCCGTCTCGGCGACGAAGCTCATCGTCCCGGGGCCCGTCCACCTCACCAGCGTATCCATCCGTATGCCACTCGGTTGCGTGTTGCGTTGCAGTAAGTCCGGCGCCAGAATCCCTGGCGTCGGGGTGGGAAAATCGCGAAAAACCCCAGCATTTATCGGGTTAGAGGCGTCACTCTAGTTTCGGTTGCCCCTGATCTTGCACAGCACAAACCCGCGGTGCTAGCATCTCCTCATCGATCGCGGTCCGCCGCGATCTCCGCTGTCTCCTCCACCCTCCTCCAATGGTGGATTCAACCCGGGCCCCGCGGCCCGGGTTTTTTTCTGCCTGGTCGGGCGCGCAACGGCGATCGTCGAGGGGCGAGGTGCGGCAGGCTCGCGGACCGCTCGCCGGTCCTCGCTCGGGATACCGCGCCGGGCGTCGTGGACATCCCGGGGCGAAGGGCGGGCCGCAGGCCTCGCGGACCGTCGGGCCTGGGGTCTCCCGGTGCCTCGCCGTCCCCGCCTGCGCCGTGGGGAACGGGGCCCCGGAATTCGCCCGAACACGACGCTTTGACGTGGCTGAGCGAATCCGGTTATCATAACGGGCTTCGCAGAATTCGTCAGGCCATGAAGACCTTCTCCGCCAAACCCCATGAAGTCCGCCGCGACTGGTTCGTCGTCGACGGCACCGACAAAGTCCTCGGACGTCTGGCCGCGGAGATCGCCTCGCGCCTGCGCGGCAAGCACAAGCCCGAGTACACGCCTCACGTGGACACCGGCGACTTCATCGTCGTCGTCAACGCGGCCAGGATCCGTGTCACCGGCGCCAAGCCGCAGGACAAGAAGTACTACCGCCACTCGGGCTACCCGGGCGGCATTAGCGAGACCAACTTCGAGAAGATGCAGGCCCGGTTCCCGGGGCGCGCGCTCGAGAAGGCGGTCAAGGGCATGCTCCCGAAGGGGCCGCTCGGCTACGCGATGATCAAGAAGCTCAAGGTCTATGCCGAGTCGTCCCACCCGCACACCGCCCAGCAGCCCAAGGCGCTGGAAGTCTGAACCCCAGCGCACCGCGCACCCAGGACTCACCCATGATCGGTGAATACAACTACGGCACCGGCCGCCGCAAGACGTCGGTGGCCCGCGTCTTCATCAAGAAGGGCAAGGGCGACATCGTCGTCAACGGCAAGCCGCTCGACGCCTACTTCGCCCGCGAGACCGGCCGCATGGTCGTCCGCCAGCCCCTCGAGGTCGCCAACGTGGTCGGCGAGTTCGACATCAAGGTGAACGTGAACGGCGGCGGCGAGACCGGCCAGGCCGGTGCGGTCCGCCACGGCATCACCCGCGCGCTGATCGACTTCGACGCGACGCTCAAGCCCGCGCTGTCGAACGCCGGTCTCGTGACCCGCGACGCCCGCGAGGTGGAGCGCAAGAAGGTCGGTCTGCACAAGGCCCGCCGCCGGAAGCAGTTCTCGAAGCGGTGAGTGGGATTCGAGTTTTGGTCGACATCGTCGACCAAGACTCGACAGGCCGGACCACTGGTCCGGCCATCCCACGAACGGGCGCCGCATGCTTGCGGCGCCCTTGTGGTTCGAGTGCGGGACCTCGCCGAAAGGCGACTGGATATTCACCCGCCCACATCCATCTTTCGAAAGCCCGCCCTACGGCGGGCTTCGCTTTTTTCCGATTCCCCCGACCCTCCCCCTCACAGGGTCATCGCCCGCTGGCTACAATTCCCGAGTCTGGAGGTCAACCATGAACGCTGTCGCCGAAATGCCCGCCCCGCTCGTCTTCACCGACAGTGCCGCCGCCAAGGTGAGCGAACTGATCGCCGAAGAGGGCAATCCCGACCTGAAGCTCCGCGTCTTCGTGCAGGGCGGCGGCTGCTCGGGCTTCCAGTACGGCTTCACGTTTGACGAAGAGACGAACGAGGACGACACCGTGATGGAGAAGAACGGCGTCCAGCTGCTGATCGACGCGATGAGCTACCAGTACCTGGTCGGCGCCGAGATCGACTACAAGGACGGCCTCGAGGGCGCGCAGTTCGTGATCAAGAATCCGAACGCCACCACCACCTGCGGCTGCGGGTCGTCGTTCTCGGTCTGATCCTGCGGTTCCGACGGCGCGTGTGCGCCGTCTCGGGCGGCGCGCGACGCGTCGCCCCGGTTCAGCCTCGGGCGCCCCGCCCGATGTGGGGCGCGTAGACCGCGCCCAGCACCCTCGATCCCCGCGCGCCGGTGACGGCCGGCAGATTGGCCGGCCGGCCGAGCATGCGTTCGCGCGCCAGCCAGGCGAAGGCCAGGGCCTCGACCGCCGACGGATCGACACCGAGCGCCGCGGTCGACGTCACCTCGGCCGGGCCGAGGCGTGCGGCAAGCCTCGCCATCAGGTGTGCGTTGTGCGCGCCGCCACCGCAGACGCGGACCTCGTCCGCACCGAAGGCGACGCAGGCGTCTGCGATCGTGCCCGCGGTCAGTTCGGCGAGCGTCGCCTGGACGTCCCGAGGATCCCGGGGTCCGGACGGGGCGTCGAGCCGGGCCTGCAGCCACGCCGCCGTGAAGAGGTCACGCCCCGTGCTCTTGGGCGCGGGCAGCGCGAAGTAGGGCTCGGCCCTCAGGGTCGCCAGCAGCGCCGTGTCGACGCGGCCGCCCGCGGCCCAGGCACCGTCGCGGTCGTAGGGCGTGCCGAGGTGACGCTCGCACCACAGGTCCATCAGCAGGTTGCCCGGGCCGGTGTCGAAGCCGGTGACGGCGCCGCCGCCCGCCGGCAGCAGGCTCACGTTGGCGATGCCGCCCACGTTCACCACCGCGCGACGTCGGGTCGGCGACGCGAACGCCAGCGCGTGGAACGCCGGCACGAGCGGCGCGCCCTGTCCGCCGGCCGCCACGTCGGCCGAACGCAGGTCGACGACGGTGGTGCAGCCCGTGGCCTCGGCGAGGCGCGCACCGTCGATCAGCTGCAGCGTGTAGCCGAGTTCCGGCCGGTGCCGGACGGTCTGGCCGTGGGCCCCGATCGCGTCGACCGGCCCGCCGCCGGCCCATTCGAGCAGCTCGCGGGCGACCTCGGCGTACAGGTCGGTGAGTCGGACGGTGGCCAGGGCGGCGCGGGCGAGCTCGTCGGCGCCGGGCTGCTGGAGCGCGAGCAGTTCGGCACGCAGCGCGGCCGGCATCGGGCGAGACGCGAAGGCGAGGCTGCGGCAGGACGCGCCAGGAGCGTCGCCGTCGAACGCGGCGAGCACGCCGTCGACCGCGTCGACGCTGGTGCCGGACATCAGCCCGATGAACATCGGGGCGGGGTGGACCGCGCTATTCGAAGCGGGCGGTCAGCTGCGTGTCGAGCAGCCCGAACCGGGCGCGGTACTGGCCGGAGAGCGACGCGAAGCGCGCGCGCTCCTCGCCCTGCAGCGCCCGCACGGGCTCCTGCGCGACGACGGCCATCGGATCGACATGCTGGCCGTCGATGTGGAACTCGAAGTGCAGGTGCGGCCCGGTGGCCCAGCCGGTCTGCCCGACGGTGCCGATCACCTCGCCCTGGCGGACCCGGGTGCCCGACTGCAGACCGCCGGCGAACTGGTCGAGGTGCGCGTAGAGGGTGGTGTGGCGGTTGTCGTGCTTGACGACCACCACGTTGCCGTAGCCGCGCTGCAGACCGACGTAGTCGACCGTGCCGTTGGCCACCGCCCGGACGTTGGTGCCGATCGGGGCCGGCATGTCCACGCCCTTGTGGGCCCGCCAGTCGCGCAGCACGGGATGCAGGCGGTTCTCGGTGAAGCCGGAACTCACGCGGGTGAACTCGAGCGGCGACGCCAGGAACGGACGCGACAGGTTGCGGCCGTCGAAGGTGTAGTAGCCGCCGCTGCCGTCGCCGCGGTCGAACCACACCGCCTCCAGCTTGCGCTGGCCGCCGCGGAACTGCACCGCGAGGATCTTGCCGACGATCGGCGGCTCGAGGCTGCCGGCCTCGCGGATCGTTTCGTAGACGACGCGCAGGCGGTCGCCGCGGCGCACGTCCTTCTGCAGGTCGACGTCGGTACCGAAGACGTCGGCCATCTTCGTCACGACGTTGTCGGGGATGTCGGCCGCGTCGAGGGCGTCGACCAGCGTGCGACGGATCTCGGCGCTGCGGGTCTCGACCGAGCGCTCGATGGGCACCGCTTCGTCGACCGCGACGAATCGAACGCCGTCGCGCGCGATGACGAGCCGCCGACCGAGCGAATCGGGATCGTCGGCCGAGAGCCGGTAGCTGAGCCGTTCGATCGTGCGGTCGTCACCGACCACCGCGGAGACCGTACGGCCGGGCTTGAGCTCGAGCAGGCGGCGCGCGACCGGATCGCGCCGCACGAAGGCGGCGAAATCGGCGTCGTCCGCGCCCAGTCGGGCCAGCAGCGACGCGAGCGTGTCGCCGCGGCGGATCTTCTCCTGCTGCACGAAGCCCGCCGCCTGCTCGAGCACGGTGGGCTCGAGCGCGACCGCTTCCACGGTGGCCTCGAGCGGAGGCAACTGCGATGCGGTCAGCGGCGCCACGCCGAACGCCGTCACGGCCGCGAGCGAAGTCGCGGCACCGATGGCGAGCGTGAGCGTCTTGACGTGGGGAAGCCGCATCGTGGGGCGAGGACCGGGTCGGCGTGGAAGGCGTTCGTGTTGGGCGGCGCGAGTCGCTGGGCTAGAATCCGTGGCCCCGCGGACGGACAGTCCGGCGGCCAGAGCGGCCTCCAGCACGTTGCGTCGACGGGCGGCCGAGTCCGGGCCCGCGACGACAGCGCGCGATGATAGCCGAAACCCGCCCGGGATCCCCAACTTGAGCATAAGCCGCCAGTATCTCCGATGAGCGCCCCGCCCGCCATGCAGTCTTCCACCGAGCCGCCGGTCCCGGAATCCGCCCGTCGGGCCTTGGAGGTCGCCAAGCGCGGCTGCGACGAACTGCTCGTCGAATCCGACTTCCTTCGCAAGCTCGTCCGCTCGGAGGCCACCGGCCAGCCGCTGCGGATCAAGCTCGGACTCGACCCCACCGCGCCCGACCTGCACCTGGGCCATACGGTGGTGCTGAACAAGATGCGTCAGCTGCAAGATCTGGGCCACACGGTGATCTTCCTGATCGGGGACTTCACCGCCATGATCGGCGACCCGTCGGGGCGCAACGCGACCCGTCCGCCGCTCACCCGCGAGCAGATCGAGGCGAACGCGCGCACCTATTTCGAGCAGGCCAGCCTCGTGCTGGACGCGAAGCGCACCGAGATCCGCTACAACTCGGAGTGGAGCGACCCCTTGGGTGCGCGCGGCATGATCCAGCTCGCCGCGAAGTACACGCTGGCCCGGATGCTCGAGCGCGACGACTTCACCAAGCGCTACAAGGGCGGGATCCCGATCTCGGTCCACGAGCTGCTCTACCCGCTGATGCAGGGCTACGACTCGGTCGCGCTGAAGTCGGACCTCGAGCTCGGCGGCACCGACCAGAAGTTCAACCTGCTGGTCGGGCGCGAGCTGCAGAAGGAGTACGGGCAGGAGCCGCAGTGCATCCTCACGATGCCGCTGCTGGTGGGGCTCGACGGCGTCGAGAAGATGTCGAAGTCCAAGGGCAACTACGTCGGCATCACCGACGCGCCCGACGACATGTTCGGCAAGCTGATGTCGATCTCCGACGACCTGATGTGGACCTACTACGAGCTGCTGTCGTCGCTCTCGATCGAGGAGCTCGCGGTGCTGCGGACCGAGTGCGCGTCGGGGCGCAACCCGCGGGACGCGAAGGTCGGGCTCGCGGCCGAGATGGTCGCGCGCTTCCACGGGCCGGCCGCCGCGGCGGCGGCGC